>CAZKOQ010000357.1:0-3760 GCA_964554425.1 uncultured Pirellulales bacterium
GTCTTAGACGGCCGTAAGTGCAATGTGGGCTTTTTCACCGACATCACCGAGCGCAAACGGATAGAGGAAAAACTGCGGGCGAGCGAGAACAAGTATAAAACGCTTCTGGAAAATCTTCCTCAAAAGATATTTTACAAAGATAAGAGTTCCGTTTATGTGTCCTGCAA
Organism: uncultured Pirellulales bacterium; assembly: GCA_964554425.1. Lineage (GTDB taxonomy): Bacteria > Planctomycetota > Phycisphaerae > Sedimentisphaerales > Anaerobacaceae > CAYWXK01. The sequence continues at coordinate 168 of CAZKOQ010000357.1, forward strand.
CGAGAATTACGCCCACGATTTAAAAATTAAACCAGAGGCAATTGCAGGCAAAACAGACTACGATTTTTACCCTGAGGATTTGGCGGAAAAATATAGAGCAGATGATAGAAAAATTATGGAGTCAGGGAAGTCGGAAGATATAGAGGAAAAATATGTCAGGGACGGTCAGGAAACAGTTGTCTATACGGTCAAAACGCCCGTCAAAAACGAACAAGGAAATGTGATTGGCATATTAGGAATTTTCTGGGATATCATGGAGCGTAAGCGGGCAGAAGAAAAAGAGAAAAAACTTCTCGAAGAAATCGAAAGCACCAATCGTGAATTGAAGGATTTTGCATATATAGTCTCACACGACCTGAAGGCGCCGCTTCGCGGCGTCAAAACCATAGCGGGCTGGCTATCCGCAGACTACGCAGACAAATTCGACGAAAACGGAAAACAACAATTGAATCTGCTCATCAGCCGCGTTGACCGAATGAATAACCTCATCAACGGAGTGCTGGAGTACTCCAGAGTCGGACGCATAAGAGAAAAACAGGAACCGGTGGACCTGAACAAGCTCCTTGCCGAGATAATCGATGCGATTTCACCGCCTGAAAATATCTCAATCACAGTTGAAAACGAACTGCCCACTATCCAGTGCGAGCCGACACGAATTATGCAGGTGTTCCAGAACCTATTGAGTAACTCCGTCAAGTTTATGGATAAGCCGCAGGGACAGGTGAAAGTTGGGTGTATGGAGGAGGATGGGTTCTGGAAGTTTAGCGTAGCTGATAATGGGCCGGGGATTGAAGAGAGGCATTTTGAAAAGATTTTCCAGATATTCCAGACATTAGCGCCGCAGGACAGGATTGAAAGCACCGGCATTGGTCTTACCGTCGCGAAGAAAATCGTAGAACTATACGGCGGAAAGATATGGGTGGAGTCAAAGGTGGGTGAGGGTAGCACATTTTTCTTTACGCTGCCTAAGCAAAAAGTGGGGGTTAAGGATGCGCAACTCCAGACCAATATTGCTTATTGAAGACGACCGCGTGGACGTGATGACGTTAGAACGTGCGATGAAGGACCTAAACGTTACTAACCCTGTGGTCAATGTGCGCAACGGCGAGGAGGCGCTGCGGTATTTGAGAAACGAGGCGAATCAAAAGCTCTGCCTTATCCTGTTAGATTTGAATATGCCGAAGGTGAACGGCATCGAATTTCTGCAGCTTGCAAAAGCAGACCAGATGTTAAAAAACATTCCTGTTGTAATGCTAACAACATCAACCGAACAGCAGGACATAACCGAGAGTTTCAGATTAGGCGCTGCTGGCTATATGGTCAAGTCTATAGATTACAAAAGGTTCGTAGAGATTATAAAGGCAATTGACCTTTACTGGACATTAAGTGAGCTGCCAAATAGGGGGTAAAAATATGGAAAACGCAAGACACAAAATTTTGCTCGTTGAAGACAATGAAATAGACCAAATGGCATTCAAGCGGTTTGTGGAAAACAACGCCCTTGCTTACGACTGTATTATAGCGGGGTCCGTTTCAGAAGCGAAAAGCGTATTGGGCTTCGAACAGTTTGATATCGTGATTTCCGACTATTCACTGGGGGACGGCACCGCATTTGATATTCTAAGTCTGGTGAAAGACATTCCTATCATAATTGTTACCGGGGCCGGCGACGAGGAGATAGCGGTCAAGGCGTGGAAGGCCGGCGCTTATGACTACCTGGTAAAAGACCTCGAGCAAAATTACCTCAAGGCGGTGCCCATAACGGTTGAGAACGCGATATGGCATAAGGCAGCCGAAAGTAAGCTAAGACTGCTCTCGGGCGCGATTATGAGCACCAACGACAGCGTTTACATAACGGATATGGAAGACAAGATTACCTTTGTCAACAAGGCATTCTGCGACACTTACGGATACACAGAGGAGGAGGTCATCGGGAAAGGCAGCAATATCCTCTGGATAGGAAAAGGGCAAAACGCTAACACCAGAAGCGTTTTCCAGACAAGGACTGTCGGAAGCACCTGGGAGGTTGGGTTTTACCATAAACGAAAAGACGACAGCATCTTCCCCGTTTCGCTGTCGCGCTCCATCATCAAGGATGCACAAGGTAATGAAGTAGCGGTCGTTGGTGTAGTTCGTGACATATCCGACCACCTTCTCATAGAGGACGAGCTGAGAACGGCAAATTTAAAACTAAAAAAACGCAATCAATTGCATAGTGAAACAGCCATCGCGGTCGCAGAGGCGCTAAAAACACTGCTTGATAAAGGCAACATCGAAAAGGCCGCGAAGGTTGTCAATGATTTTCTTGATATATCAAAAATCGACGGAGGCAAAATGGAGTTGAATCGCACACAATTTAGTCTCCCAGAGGCAGTCGGGCAAGTGATGAAAGAATTATCGGCTCCGGCAGCCCAGAAAAACATCGAAATGAAAAATCTTTTGCCTGAAATCGAGATTATTGTCAACGCAGACCACGACAAGATACTGCAACTGCTCCGGACTCTGGTGAACCGGTCTATAAGCTCAGTGCCGGCAAACAGCCGTATCAGCATCCAGGTAACAGAGGCCAGCGGCGAAATCACGGTGCAGATACAGGATAGCGGGCCGGTCCTTGAAAGTGGCCAGATAGCCAGGATCTTCAATAGAGCCGACTGGATTAAAGAACAATTTAACCGCCAGCAGGAGGCACTTGCCTTGGGCTTGCCCATAGCCAAGGAGCTGGTGCAAATGCACGGCGGACGAATATGGGCTAAGTGTGCTGAAGGACAGGGAAATAATTTCTGCTTCACTATTCCAAGGTCGGGAATGAGACAGGAAGCGGTGCCCATTAACCTTTTGCCAAAGGTCAAAGGAAATTCGAAATTCTAATATCGAAATTCAAATGTTCAAAATAGTTTTGAGTGTTTGAAAATTAGGATTTTGAGTTTGTTTCGTATTTCGGATTTTGTGCTTCGATTTTCCGCGAAGCGACGCAGCGGTTTTTCAAAATGTTTGAGTATTTTGCTAAGACAGATAAAATCGAGGTTAGAGGCGAGTGGCTTTCTATCACCAAAAATATTTATCGAAATGCACGGAGGCAAAATATGGGTAGAATCAACGATCGGCAAGAGTAGCACTTTCTTCTTTACTTTGCCAGAAGAGAAAATGGGGGTTAAAAATGTCAACATCAAAGCCAATATTGCTTGTGGAAGATGACCGTTTGGACGCAATGATAGTCAAACGGGCGCTTACCGACCTTAAAATCACAAACCAACTGGTTCACAAAGCCGACGGCCAGGAAGCATTGGAGTATCTGAAAAATGACGCGAACAAAAAGCCATGTCTTATCTTGTTGGATTTCAATACATCGAAAACAAACGGAGTAGATTTCTTAAGAACTATCAAAGCAGATGAAACACTCACAAACATACCGGTTGTAGCTCTCACTGCTTCGACCAAAGAACAGAATGTCATCGAAACCTTTAAGCTTGGTATCGCCGGTTATATTATCAAACCGGCCAATTACATAAAATTTATCGAAGCAATCAGAAAACTGCCACTCCCTTGGACTTTAGGCGAATAGGCAGAAAAGAGGAATTGAGTTCTTAGTCTAT
>CAZKOQ010000358.1:0-3750 GCA_964554425.1 uncultured Pirellulales bacterium
TTGGAGAATATATCGAGACTGTCACCGTGCTGGGCGGCAAGATTTATCATTTCGCTCCCGCTGCCTTTGGACACCAGCAGCTTTGGGTTGTCGGGCGATACGGCTGCCGTGCCAACAACCCACTTAGCTTTGCTTTTGTCCGCCTTTGGCGGATTGATTTCCCATTCGTTGAGGTCTTTGCCGTTAAAAAGAAGGACGGCATCGCCGAATTTTGTATCCAAGTGTTTGATACGAATATCCTTGAACTCAACAACCATAGGTGGGCCTACATGAATCTGAAGCGCAAAAATCCCCTCGCGAGCGCCGCCTTTGGGGTCTTTGTCGATAAGCTCAATGGTCTGGTAGCCATTGAGGTAGTGGACGATGTGATTACCCTGGGCGATGATGTGGTATTCGTTCCAGTCTTTTTCCTTGTAGTAACCGGTCTTTATAAGCTCATCTTTGTCTGCCACCTTACCGACCACGTTCTTGTTGCCGTTTTCATCCACCACCACAAAATCGCCGACGCCCACTAAGGAAGTCCTACCTCGCTCATCGTAAAGGAAGCCGACCTTGCCCGGCGAGTTTTCAACTTCCGCCTGATAGCCGCCAACACGCCATTCGCCGAGGTCTTTGCTTCGATACTGGATGCCGGAGTTGCCGTTCTGGATGCGGAACTTAATCTTCAGCTCAAAATCTTTGAGCTTGCCGGCACGCCAGATACAGAACGTATTGTAAGAGGGAAGGTTTCCTTCGCTGGTTTCGCCGCGAATTGCGCCGTCCTTGACAGACCAGAATCGCTTGTCCCCGTCCCAGCCGGTCAGGTCCTTGCCGTTAAAGATTGATTGCCATCCGGCTTCCGCCTTTACACCTCGCTCGCCGGCAATCTGGCCCAGCTCGGCTGCGACCTTATTAAAATACGGGAGGCACTGGGCAATTTCAGGCATAGAATTTTCCCAGTTATACTCATACTCGATTGAGAACGAACCCTTCAATTTCTGACGGGCAAGCTCGGTAAGCATCGCCTTAACGTCGCACTTTCCTGTCCCCCATATTACATCATGTCCCTGGTCGAGGTCCTTAAAGTGCAAGCTGACAATTCGGCCTTGGAGCTTTTTGAGACATTCGATAGGAACAAGACCTGAGCGGAACCAGTGGCCGGTATCGGCACAGGCGCCGATACGATTGCTGCGCCCCTTGCAGACTTTAAGCACGGTATTTGGGTCCCAGTAATGCGAGGGTTTGGGGTGATTGTGTATGGCAACATTTATTTTGTATTCACTGCAAAGTTTGTCTATAAGCTCGAAGGCGTCCTCCGGCGGCTCAGAGACAATCGTCTCAATCCCCATATCTTTCGCAAAGTCAAATACCTTCCGGCATTCTTGCTCGTTGTTCGACAGACTCACCACACCGTAGTTTATCAGCTTCACGCCCGTGCTTTGCAACTTCTGTTTGACCTGTGTTCTTAACTCGGGCGACAGATTGTGGTCAAATCCGACATCGCCGCTTTCTTTGCTTAACTTCTGGCCGGGATATGCCTCAATGTAACGCAGGCCAAGCGCCTTTGTCTTGTCAATCGCCTCATAAAACGTAAAGCGGTTGAATGTGTATGCCTGCATACAGAGCCGCCACGGCTCGACCGTGCTTGCCGAAGCCCTTTCCCGACCCTGGGCAGCGCACGGCGAAGTAAAACAGCAAATAAATGCAACAACTGCAAGCACAATGATGATTGGTTTTGCGTCCTTGTTCATTTCTTGTTTCTCCTACAAAATTCTTACGTCTTTTATTGAGTTCCTATCGTCGTTATGCAAAATGCGTTTATGTTGCAAGGTTCCATCCCTTGCGATATTCACGCCGCAGAAATTTATTTGCCTCGGGGACATTTGTAACTTTTAGGTTCGGCCCGTCCCAGGATAGCTTCTGCCCGGCACGAGCCGCTATGTTGCCGAGCAGAATCGCCTCGGTCAAAGGCCCTGAATAATCAAAGTTCGCCAGCGGCTTTGACCCGCCCTTACACGCCCTTATCCACTCCTGATAGTGGTCAATGTCCCGTGGGAAAAGTTGCGCAGGTGGCTTGAAGCCCTTCATTTTCGATTCCGGTATAAGTCGCGGCCCATCCATGTGCGGCGCAAGTATAGTGCCTTTTTCACCGTAATACAGCCCACCCTGGTCGGGCAATCTGCGGCCCTGCTCAAGCTCGGGCGGGCGAGGCGGATTATTGGCGCCGTCATACCAGGATACCACAACCGGCGGCAATCCTCCTCTCGCAGGAAACTCCCACCGAACAATCGTGGCCTCCGGATATGTCTCGTTATTAAACGGGCCAGGTTTTGCCTCCACGCTCGTCGGATGCCCCAGCTCAAGAGCCCACCAAGCAGGGTCTATTATGTGGCAGCCCATATCGCCCAATGTGCCTGTCCCGAAATCCCACCATCGCCGCCAATTGCCCGGCAGATAGGTCGGATGATAAGGACGCTCGGCAGCAGGCCCAAGCCACAGGTCCCAGTCCAGATGTTCCGGCACCGGCGGCGTCTCTGTCGGCCGCGTCCCTCCGCCCCAATTTTTATTACTCCATAAATCCACCCGCCGAACCTGGCCAATCATCCCCGACTTAATTATCTCCACCAGCAGCTTTATGACCACCATAGCATGAAGCTGAATACCCATCTGGGTAACCGCCTTATACTTGCGGGCAAGCTCCGTCAGATGACGGACTTCATAGACATCGTGGGCTAAGGGCTTCTGGCAATAGACGTGCTTTCCCATCGCTATCGCCATCGCAGCAGCTACTGCATGCGTGTTATCAGGCGTTGACACCGTGACAGCATCAATGTTCTTATCTTCGGCTTCCAACATCTTGCGGAAGTCACGATATTTTTTTGCGTTGGGGAATTTCCCGAATGTAGCTGCGGCCTGCTTCCAATCGACGTCGCACAATGCCACTATTGTTTCACTGCTGACCTGCTCTATGTCGGACGCCCCCATTCCGCCGCATCCTATGCAGGCGATGTTGAGCTTTTCACTCGGCGGAACGTTACGACGCCCGCCAAGCACATAACGTGGAACAACTGAAAAAAATGCCGCTGTTGCGGCGCCGCCAAGAAATTGCCGACGTGAAATCTTGTTACTTCTCACAATCTGACTCCTTGATATCCAGAGATTATAATGTCCAGCCCTTACGGTATTCGCGCTGCAGGAACTGGTTGGCCTCAGGCAGATTGGTAATCTTCATATTCGGGCCGTCCCAGGATAACCTCGCGCGCGTCAATTTCTCCCTCAGCTCAACACGCAGAGCAACATTGCCGAGTAAGACAACTTGGGCCAGCAGACCTGCGTGGTCGAAATTTGAGCCGGCGGGCTTGCCTCCCTTGCAGGCCCCAATCCACTCCTCGAAATGGCCCGGCGAGCGAGCTATCTTTTGCGGGGGCTTGCCGTATTCCTTCATCCTCGATGCCGGTATAAGCCGGTATCCAAGCATCTTGCCCTTGTCGCCGATAAACAAAGTGCCGCCTGTGCCCATCTCCTGCCCATCCTCAAGCTCTTCAGGCCGAGGCGGCCTCAACCCGCCGTCATACCAGGTAACCTTAACCGGCGGCATATCACCACGGGCGGGGAACTCATAGCGAACCATAGAAGCAACCGGATACGTCTCTTTATTTACTAAAGTGCAGGAGGCCTCCACGCTGGTAGGATGTCCGAGCTTGAGGGCCCGAAATACAGGGTCGATACTATGGCAGCCGATGTCCCCTAATGCCCCCGTGCCGAAATCCC
>CAZKOQ010000359.1:0-3749 GCA_964554425.1 uncultured Pirellulales bacterium
ATCCTCGAGCGAAGCGAAGGACTCAGAATGACATTGTTCATCATTTAACCTGTGATAAAACAGTAGTGCCGGAATTGAGAATTTGGAATGTAGGATTTTGACCTTCGCTGCCGTCGATTCCGAATTTTAAGCTATCCGCTGACTTTCGAGCAATAGCTGAAAAAGCCGATACGCTCCAATTCTGCCCGAAGCTGCTGACATTCTTTGGCAGAGAGGGTCCGCAAAGGCGGACGGGATGGCCCGCAGTCAATGCCGATAATTTTCAAAGTTGCCTTCAACGCCGGCAGTAAGCCGAATCTTGTTACAACAGAGACGAGCGTTCTTGCCCGCTCCTGCTCTCTTCGTGCTGTTATTATGTCGCCGGCATTGTATGCCTTTATGATGCCCTGATATAACGGAGCGGCGAAATTGTATGTGCTGCCGATGGCGCCGCGAGCGCCCAAGACCAGGGCAGGCAGTAAGGTCTCGTCCTGCCCCATAAGCATATCGAACCTACCGCCTTCAAGCTCAAGGCACTGCCCGAAATCCATCATATCGCCGTGCGTATATTTTATGCCTGCGAAGTTTGGAATCCGCTCGCCGGCGAACTTCAAAAAATCGACCATAGGGAAATAGACGCCGCTATTTCCCGGCTGATGGTAATAATAAAACGGCGTGTGCGGTGCTGCGGAAGCAACCTCGGCACAAAATGCGACCAAATCCTCAATGCTTTGCGGCTTAAAATAGCTCGGAGCCAGAGTGGCAATCGCCCGTGCCGCGATTTGCTTTTCCGCGTGAGCGGCAAGAATCTTGGCCTCTACAATACAGTGGTGTCCAACGTGGACAAGGATAGGCAATTTGTCTTTGACTACGTCTCTCCATCTCTCTGTTAGTTGCATCCGTTCCTGGGTGGTCAGAGATATTCCCTCGCCCGTTGAGCCGCATACAAATGCCGCCTTGATACCATTGTCTATCAGGCACCGGGCTTGTTTCTCGATTACGGCGAGGTTTAAGCTGCCATCCTGGTGCATAGGTGTGGGTGGCGCAGCTATCAGACCGGTCAAGTGCTCTATCATTTGTAGTCACCTGCTTTCTTTTTTTCAGGCAAAACGCCTTATGAGTATATGCCATCGCAGCTGCTGCGCCAAGTCAAAGTATCTGTGCGATGCAAAGGATGGTTCAATCAGTTATTTGCCGCGGGTCGATGTTTATGATGAAATCGCTTGCAAGGTAATGTGGTTTTCTATATACTAATGTCGGTCCTGGCGGCGTAGCTCAGTTGGTTAGAGCATGGGATTCATAAGCCCAGGGTCGTCGGTTCGAGTCCGACCGCCGCTAATGCCCCCATCGTCTAGTGGCCTAGGATATCAGGTTCTCATCCTGGAGACAGGGGTTCGACTCCCCTTGGGGGTATTTTGACCGACATAGTCGGTCAAAATAGAGCATTTGAGCAGTAGAATAGGTGAACAGTAGATACAAAACAAACAAATGCTCAAATGCGGTCTCCTATTCAACTGCTCAACTGTTCAAAAGGGATTTACGATTACCGATTTGCGATTGGGGTAATACTAAAGCAGATTACTTAAAGGATTATTGTGCTTGAATCAAACCATAAAGACGTATACGCCTACTTCGGTCTTGCATCGTACCTATCGCAGTGCTTCGAGATGGATTTGGGAAACATTCTCCTAATCCACCATGGCCTGACTCATTCTAGGGTAACGCTGGACGACCTTCTCAACCTTGAGAAGACCCTAATCAGAAAGACCCTTGGTACCGTTCTATCTGCTGTCCGGAAAGCTGTCAGCTTCAACCCCGCGGCCGAAACATTGCTGGAAACCGCTCTTTTGAAGCGCAATTACCTTACACACCACTATTTTCGTGAACACGCTGTCGACATGTTGTCTCATGATGGCCGAGCCAAAATGATAAGCGAGCTTCAGGGTATATGCGATGTGTTCAGTGATGTTAGTGCATTGGCAACCGTTATAACTCGAGCCACCGGAAGACTGGCCGGTATAACTGACGCGATTGTTGAGGACGAGTTTCGTCGCCTATGCAAGTCCGCGGATCCTCAATTGTCACAAGCGTGCGAACTCGATCAGATGATTAAGCCGGCAAGCATAAACAACCAAACTTTCGAAGCAGATGAGCGATGTATGCAGGCCGCTATTGAGCAGGCGAAAATTGCCGAGGAAAATGGCGATGTGCGATAAGATGTTTTTGGTAACCCGCAAAACAATAAACGATAATCATAAAAAAACGGTTAAATTTCAGAATATTTTTGGGAAATCCCTTGATTTATGTATATAACTATTATATACTTATAACTGTATGGATGCGTTAGAGAAATTATTTAACTGCACGGGTTTCGACTGGGACCGGAACAATATAGAAAAGATATGGGCCAAACATAAGGTCAGCCCTTTTGAATGCGAGCAGGTATTTTTCAATGAGCCTTTAGTAGCACAGGATGATATTAAACACTCGCAGAAAGAAGAGCGATATTATGTATTAGGGCAGACAGATAAAAAAAGATTACTTTTCGTTGTATTTACAATTCGCAACAACTTGATTCGCGTAATCTCTGCGAGAGATATGAGCAAAAAAGAAAGGAAGGTCTATAACTCATTATGAGAAAAAAAATACCGAAATTCAAAAATGAGGACCGTGAAAGACAATTCTGGAGCAAACATGACTCCACGGATTTTATCGATTGGAAAAAAGGCAAAAGAGTTGTGCTGAAAAAACTCAAGCCGTCGGTCAGGGCAATTTCGGTCAGACTGCCGGAGATGATGGTAGAAGAATTGAAGATGCTCGCTAACAAAAAAGATGTGCCGTACCAATCCCTTTTGAAAATATTCCTGGCAGAGAGGATTGAAGCAGAATTAGAACACGTAACCCAACGTTAACCATAGCCATTGCCTAAACAACAATGTCTATTCACAAAATATCGTCTGGTTTTTTAAGATGAACAAATCCGACAGTGAAGACCACTTCATGAAGTTGGCGATTGAGCAGGCGAAAATTGCCGAGGAAAATGGCGATGTGCCGATTGGGGCGGTGATTGTCTATAAAGGCCAGATAATCGGCAAGGCATATAATCAGCGGGAGCAATTGCAGGACCCCACCGCTCATGCTGAGATAATCGCCCTGACCCAGGCGGCGGCGTATCTGGAAAGCTGGCATTTGAACGGCTGCACAATCTATGTTACACTGGAACCTTGTCCAATGTGTGCCGGAGCATTGGTTTTGGCAAGAATTGACCGGCTTGTCTATGGCTGCGATGACCCAAAGACAGGCGCATGCAAAAGCTTATACAATATCGTTCAAGATGAACGACTGAACCACCGGCTGGAAGTTACAAGCGGCGTTCTTGAAGAGCAATGCCGAGAGCAGTTGCAGCAATTCTTTGCTTGCAGACGACAAGAGAACAAGAACAACAATAAAGTAAGCGACTTTTAGTTATTTGTTTTTGACCGTCTGGTTCAATTCAGCGATGCGAAGCTCCAGCCGTTTGATTTCTCGTTTAATGCTGTTTTTGTTGAGCATCTGCCAGGCGAAAATCTTCATCCAAGCAATGCCACCAACACACAAGATGAAGATAGCGGCATACATAATCTGGAGCTTGGTTTGGTCGGTCCTGAGGAATTGGATGGCGCAATAGGTGGCCCCGGCAAAGAAAACGATGGCAAATACCCAGATAAGAAGTGCGATAGACCACATTTTTCTGCTGTAGAAGTCGCCTATCATCGAGCGCAATGTGTCTT
>CAZKOQ010000360.1:0-3724 GCA_964554425.1 uncultured Pirellulales bacterium
CCCAGACCCACCATCCTGGCACGAATACTTCCCATCACAGCAAAATAATAAGCCCGATGACCCGATGCCGCCAAATCGCCCCCTCAACGGCATACCCAACACAGCCCAATTCGACTGGGGTCCCGTAGATGTCCCCGACAGCGAAATGGGCGACTATAAAGTCGCCGATTGGGTCATAAGCCAACTACAGAAAAAGCTCGACAAGCCCCTTTTCCTCGGTTGCGGCTTCTTCCGCCCTCACCTGCCCTGGTATGTGCCGAAAAAATATTTCTATATGTATCCGCCAGACAAAATAACTCTGCCGAACGTCAACGAAAACGACCTCGATGATGTCCCGCCGATGGGCAGAAAGTTCGCAAAACCTGAAGGCGACCACAAGAAGGTCATCGAATTCAACCAATGGCGAAAAGCCGTTCAGGGCTATCTTGCATCCATAAGCTTCGTTGATACTTGCCTCGCCAGAGTTATCAATGCTCTGGATAAAAGCCTCTATGCCGACAATACCGTCATCGTTCTCTGGGGCGACCACGGCTGGCACCTCGGCGAAAAACTCCACTGGCGTAAATTCGCTCTCTGGGAAGAAGCCACACATGCTCCCCTAATGATAATCGCCCCAGGCATAACAAAACCCAACCAGAAATGTCACCGCCCCGTCAGCTTCATCGACATCTACCCAACCTTGATAGACATCTGCGGACTAACAACCAAGCCCGAACTTGAGGGCAGAACTCTATTACCCTTATTGAAGAATCCCGAATCAAAATGGGACCGCCCCGCCTTGACAACGCACGGCCGAAGCAGCCATTCACTCCGAACGGAACGCTGGCGATACATCCGTTATACTGACAACACCGAAGAACTCTACGACCACGATAACGACCAGCTCGAATGGACCAACCTCGCCGGCGACCCCAAATACGCTGCCCTGAAGAAGGACCTTGCAAAATGGCTCCCCCAAACAAACGCCCCCGATGTCCCTTCAAACAATGGCAAAAATACCCGCACCTCAAAAATGCCTATGCGTCAGACTTAAAAAGTCTCTATTGCTTTTCAATCCGGTATAAATGCGTCTTTGACCGCAGCACTAGCGACTTCCCAACAATCGCCGGCGAAGCCATAAACCCATCACCGAGCTGATTTGTTGCAACAACTTTGAACTCCCGCCCGTGTTTAATAACGGTCGTCTTGCCCTCTTTATTGAAAAAATAGACACACCCATCCGCATAAACCGGCGAAGCCCCGTATTCCCCCTCCAACTGCTCCTGCCAGATAATCTTTCCCGTCTTCGCCTCTATACATCTCGCCACTCCCTTATCGCTGACTATATAAATCAAATCCTCAACAATCACCGGCGACGACTCAGCAGGAATGTCTTTCTCAATCTTCCAGACTACATGTGTATCCGAAACATTTCCCTTCCCATCAGGTCGAATAGCCCACAATTTCGGATGAATTAAGCCGGTATTGACAAACACAAGCTCCTTATTCGCAACAGGCCGCGAAATCGTTGAATCGTCACCATACCACACACACCACAACTCCTGCCCCGTGCGTGGGTCATACGAATGACACGATTGCGCTCCGTTACTTATCATTTGCAACTTGCCGCCCACCTCGACTATAAGCGGCGTCGTGTAGGCCTTGCGCACAATCGGCTCGACATTTGCATACCATTCCTTCGGCCTCTCCGTCCGCCACACCGTTTCTCCATTTGACTTCTTCATCGCTGCAATATATTGAACATCCGTCCCATCTAAATGAACTATCACCAAATCGCCGAATAGAACCGGCGATGACACCGGCCCTTGCATGTGCTCACAGTTCAAATCCCGCCGCTGCCACAGTATCTTGCCCGTCTTTGTATCTAAGCACGCCGTCCCGAACGTCCCGAAGTGCACATACGCACGCCCCTCTTCAACCACCGGCGACGGTGTCGCATAGCTATTTCGCGTATTTATCCTCTGCGGGTCCGGCTCATCGAAAACGTTGACATCATAAATGATTTGCCCGCTCCCAAAGCTCACGCACACCGCATACATCTTATGGCCGTCTTTGTCAGCCGTTGTGAGCCATATCTGGTCGCCCCATATCACCGGTGACGACCAGCCAAGGTCGTGTATCGCAGTTTTCCACTTCACATTTTGTGTCTCGCTCCACTCAATAGGCACCCCCACCACGTCCGAGCGCCCGTTGAACGTTGGCCCGCGAAAATCAGGCCAATTGTCACTACCCAGCGCCGCAAACGCAAATAAACCAACAATCAATTCAATTACACTATATCGCATCAATCAACCTCCAAAAGGAAAACATTTATATCGAGTCGTGTCTCCACTATAAGTTGCTCAAATAACAATTCAAGAAAAATAGCCCAGCAGCAATATTTAGCCTGCCGTTTTACGGCAGGTTTACTCACCACTCACTATTCACGCACCACGAGCCAGGTGCTGCTGTGCCCAAATTGCAAGAGCCGCACCCCCCAACAAAACCAACCCGAAAAACACCTGATAAATATTCAGCGACTCTCCAAAGACAACCCTGGAAATCGCAAAAACAACAAATGGCTGCGCCAGCACCACAATCGCAGGAATCGTCGCCCCAATCCTCCTCATCGCTGCATAATACAACACGTGTGCCACCGCTATACTCAATACCCCCGAAATCGCAATCGCCCCCCACTGCTTTGCACCGATGCTCACGCAATCACCAGGATTGCCGAACTTCAGCGAGAGCGCAAAAAGCCCTGCAACAGTATAAATGCTTATCACTGAAAAACCGCTTCGAGAGTCCGTCTCCCGAAAAGCAATCCGCACGGAAACCGTATATACCGCCCACATAACCGCCTGCGCAAGCGCGATGAGCACGCCCGTTATCGTCCCGACCACAGCAAAATCCTCCTTAAAATACATTACTCCAGCCACCCCGACTGCCGAAAGCAATAGGCCCAGCCAGAAACGCCTGATTTTCACAAGCGCCCTCTCCTCAGCAAAAAAAATAAGCGAAAATGACGCCACCCAGATAACGGATGTCTTATTCAAAAGTGTTACAAAAGCAGGGCTGATATAATAAAATGCCGCTGCATACAAACCTTGCATGATGATATTCGCTAGCGCCGGCACAATTGCCCGCCGCCAGGTCTTTGTGTCAAACTGCTTTGTCCTTATGGAAAAAAAGAGAAATGGCAGCCAGAATACACACGCCACCGAATATCGCAGCACATTTTGTGTCCACGAATCTAAATACCCCGTAAGGTATGTTATAAAAATCGGCCCAAGCGACCAGAACGCCAGCACCCCCATGCACTCCATTGTCGCCGTAACATCAAACTTCCTACCACGCTCACTCATCAGCCGTTTTTCTGCATTTTTCACTTCAAAATTCTATGTTCGATATTCGAAATTCGTTATCCCCTCTTCGCTTTCTGTCTTCTGCCTTCTGCCTTCTGTATTCTGTATTATGCCTTCTGTCTTCTGCCTTTTGCACCCGTGCTCTTTTTCCTTCGATATTCGTTATTCGTTATTCCGTTTGTGCCTTCTGTCTTCTGATTTCGCTATGCTATCCGCTCCTCAAAACCAAATCAATATCCCACGCATTACGAATCGGTCATCGCGAGGTTATTCTCGTCATTCCGAGCGCTTATCGAGGAATCTATTGAATAATTGTCATTCCCCCTTAGGGGGAATCCAGATACTTATCCTCCGCTTGCCCGCCGGAGCTTGCCCGCCAT
>CAZKOQ010000361.1:0-3699 GCA_964554425.1 uncultured Pirellulales bacterium
TCCTGCTTCCGCAGGAATGACAGATTACGTTAATTAAGGAATTCGAAAAGATGGCAAAGATTACAAAGCTCGATGACATCGTAAGCTTATGTAAACGGCGGGGATTTATATTCCAGTCCAGCGAAATATACGGCGGGCTGGCGAGTTGCTACGACTACGGGCCGTTAGGCGTGGAACTAAAAAACAACGTCAAAAAGGCCTGGTGGAAAAACGTTGTTCAGATGCGAGACGACGTCGTCGGCCTTGATTGCAGTATCCTGATGCACCCATTGGTCTGGAAGGCCTCCGGACACGCAGACAAATTCGCCGACTTAATAGCCGAGTGCAAAAAGTGCAACACAAGAACCCGCGTTGACCACCTGACTACCCGCAATGAGGAACATACCGAGCATATCGCACTCGATACGGCTCTGGCAAAGACCGGGGATTTGAGCAACAAAATTTGTCCCAACTGTGGCGCGGCGGGACAGTTCACTGAGCCGATGCCGTTTCGGCTGATGTTTGAGACCAAGATGGGCGCCAACGTTGACGATTCGATGACGATGTTTCTTCGACCCGAAACCGCTCAGGGGATTTTCGCAAATTTCAGGAACGTCCTCGACTCAACCAGAGTCAAAATACCATTCGGCATTGCTCAAATCGGCAAAAGCTTCCGCAACGAGGTAACGACAAAGGCCTTTATCTTCCGCACGCGGGAGTTTGAGCAGGCGGAGCTGGAATTTTTCTGTGAGCCCGGCACGGATGAGCAGTGGTTCGAGCACTGGAAACAAGAGCGATTCAACTGGTACACAAATTTAGATTTGAAAAAAGAAAACCTTCGCTTCCGCGAGCACGACCGCGAGGAGCTTGCCCACTATGCAAAGAGCTGCGTTGATGTCGAATATAAATTCCCCTTCGGCAGCGGCGACTGGCAGGAGCTGGAAGGCATTGCCAACCGCACGGACTTCGACCTGCGGCAGCACCAGCGAGGAATGAGGACCATTACCAAATGGTTTGAAAATAACCGCGACTTGGCGAAAATCGAATTGGTTGAAGAAGCCGCTGATTACCAGTCCGGCCCGCTTTCTTACTTTGACGATGAGAAGAAGGCAAGATATATTCCTTACGTCATTGAGCCGAGCGCCGGCATCGACAGGAGCACACTTGCATTTTTGGTCGATGCTTATGATGAAGAAGAAGTTCGCGGCGAAACGAGAAACCTTCTTCGATTCCATCCCTCGCTTTCGCCAATTAAAGTCGGCATATTTCCTTTAGTAAAAAAAGAAGGTATGCCGGAGATAGCAATCAATATATATAACGACCTTAAAAAATATTTTAACTGCTTCTACGATGAGAAAGGCGCAATCGGCAGACGCTACCGCAGACAGGATGAGGCCGGCACGCCCTTCTGTATCACCGTCGATGGCCAGACATTGCAGGACCAGACCGTAACCGTCCGCGAGCGCGATTCGATGGAGCAGGTAAGGGTGGCAACCAGCCAACTGATAGACCACCTGCGCGAAAAACTGGATATATAACGAGCGTAGAGTGTTCCGAGGGTATTCTGAACCAAAATCAGTATGGCACTGCCCTATCGCTTTGTCGTAGTTCGAATAATGGATGTCATTCTGAGCCATTCGCTCCTTCGACTTGGTCCGACCTTGCTCACTACAGGCCGCTCAGGACAGGTTCGCTCGAGGATAAACTCCGCGAAGGGTCTCCCGTGCGATGGCCAGATGCTTCACTCCTTCGACCCTTCGATTTCACTCAGGGCAGGCTTCGCTCAGGACAGGTTCGTTCAGCATGACAATCACTCAAATAAACTGTGACAGACTACTAAGGCACCAGGGCACGAAGGAAGTGTAGATAAAATTTGGAAAACAATTTTGTTGTGTAATCTTGGTGTCTTTGTGTCTTGGTGGCAGGAAGGGGCATCTGCCGCTTTGTTTCTAACCGGATTAGCACAACCTGCCACTAAAATAAAAAACTCACAAATTAACCTAAGCCAGACTCCGTTCCGGCACTTTGGTTTCATTCAAACAACTCCTCTTTCACAATATACCATTACAACCATCGAAGCTCATTACTCCCATTCAATCGTAGCGGGCGGCTTACTTGAGATGTCATATACAACACGGTTGACGCCGCGGACTTCATTTATAATCCTGCTGGATATCACGGCGAGGACATCGAACGGTATCTGCGAAAAATCAGCGGTCATAAAGTCCGAGGTCTCCACCGCACGAATCGCAATAACGTTTTCGTAGCTGCGCTGGTCGCCCATAACGCCTACTGTCGAGACAGGCACAAGCACGGCCAGTGCCTGTGATATTTTTCCGTAAAGCCCTGCTGCTTTTATCTCATCTATCAAGATCTCATCGGCTGCGCGCAGGATTTCCAGGCGCTGGGGCGTAACCTCGCCGACAATCCTGACCGCCAGTCCCGGCCCTGGGAAGGGATGCCTCCAGATAATATCCTCCGGCAGCCCGAGATATTCGCCGACAAGCCGAACCTCATCTTTGAACAAGTCCCGCAGCGGCTCAATCAGCTCAAAACCAAGTTCCGCGGGCAGGCCACCGACATTGTGGTGGAGCTTTATACTTGCCGCCGGCCCGCCATCTTTAGAACCAGACTCAATAACGTCAGGATATAATGTCCCCTGGGCGAGAAACCTGGCGTCGGGAATCTTTAACGCTTCCGACTTGAATGCCTCAATAAACTCTGAGCCGATTATTCTTCGTTTTTGCTGTGGGTCTGTTACCCCCTTCAGCGCGGTTAAAAATTGCGAAGACCAATCGACCACCCGCAAGTCAATATGAAAATGGTCGCGGAATGTCGATACGACATTTTCTCGCTCATTTTTTCGCAATAGACCGTTGTCAACAAAAATGCAGACAAGGTTATCACCTATCGCTGCTTGCACCAGCGAGGCCGCAACCGATGAATCGACTCCGCCGCTCAAGCCGCATATCACTCTCGCTTTACCGACCTGTCTGCGAATCGCATCCACCATTTCGCCGACAAAGTCACTCATTTTCCAGTCGCCGCTGCATCCACAAATATCATATAGAAAGTTCTTTAGAATGAGCGGTCCTTTAGGCGTGTGAGTAACTTCAGGATGGAACTGGACGCCGAAAAACTTCTTCTTGTTCCTTACCGCAGCAAAGGGGCAATTTTTTGTAGCTGCCAGTTTGACAAAGTCATCGTTTAATTTGCCGATTTGGTCGCCGTGGCTTGCCCAGACAATAGTTGAGTCCGGCATACCGGCAAACAGGTCACTTTTATCAAGTATAGATAAGTTTGTCCTGCCATACTCACGGCTTTCGGCAGGAACGACCCGAGCGCCCAGAATTTGACAGCCAAGCTGCATCCCGTAGCAGATGCCCAGAATCGGCACGCCGAGGTCAAAGATTTTTTCGTCACACCGCGGCGCACTTTCTTCATATACACTCGCAGGTCCGCCGGATAGTATCAAGCCCTTTAGTCCGGCGGCGGACTTCGATAGCTCTTCAGCCGGCGTGTCTGCCGGGTAAATCCTGGAATATACGTTGTGCTCGCGAACACGCCTGGCTATCAGCTGGCCATACTGGCTGCCAAAATCTAAAATGGCTATGATTTCTTTAGTCATAGAGATCTTACTGCAAAGAGCTGCTCAAGACGACTATTATTTTATGACTTTTATTTTTATCAGTTTATTGTTACTTACCGACGCAATGCTAT
>CAZKOQ010000362.1:0-3697 GCA_964554425.1 uncultured Pirellulales bacterium
TAATTACATTTTGCTCCCAGCAAGAAGACGTTTATCAACATATCAGACAAAAGTCGTTCTCTTTATACGATTTCACTTCGAATTCGATTAGCAAAAGCCGTACCATTCTTTTATTGACAATGTCTTTTTTGCAAGAAATAGCAAAACTTACAGAGTTTCTTTTGTGTCTTGGCTCTCTTATCTTGCCGGTTAAGCGGAGCCGGCAGCCAACTCGAGAACCAGCTGCTCCATCGCAACAGGGGTCTTTGTCCGGCCGGTCTTTATGGCGTGGTCGATTTCACCGAGCTTCTGCAAATATCCGCCGATTTGCTTTAACGATAGCTTGCGAACCTGCGCGAAAAAGCTATCTTTGTTACTCCAAACTTTGACTTTATTTGCGACCTGTTCGCGGCCCACGCCCTTCTCCAACAGGACTTTTGCGTTAAACAGCCGTCTAAAATGAAATGCAAATGCGCCGACAACCGTGTATTCGGTGCTTTTATCCTCCGCGAACATACTACGCAGCCGTTCCACCGCCCGCTGGACATCGCCGCCAACAATCGCATCAATCACCGCAAACGCATTGAACAAGCGGTTATGCCCAATCAATAATTCCACATCACCTGCCGTTATACTTTTTTCCTTATAGGCAAACGTAGCCAGCTTGTCAACTTCGCTATACAACCGCCCCAGCTCGTCACCTGTCAGCTCGACAATAAGCTCAGCCGCACCTTTCTCAAGGTCCTTGCCGTGCGCCTCCTTGGCATACTGGCACAGGCGCTGCGGCAGTTGCCACGGCTTGGGCTGCTGGACACTAATTAGTTTGCCTACTTCGGGCAGCCGCTTTGCCAATTTAGTCTGTGCAGACCAACTGCGGACGGTCAAAACCAGCACGCCGCTCGGCGAAGGATTCTCAAAATACTTCTCAAGCAACCCGCGATATCGGGAAATAAAATCATCCGCACCTCGGACAACGACAACCCGCTTATCGGTCAAAAACGGCACCGTCCGCAGCTCATCCAGCACCTCCGTTATTGTTACCGCCTCCGCATCCGCTTCAAAAAGCGCCCCCACCCTCTGCTCCGGCTCAACAAGCTCATCGAGCAGCTTCCTGCACTCCATACCCACCAGTGCTTCTTCTTTGCCGGCAAGGACGTAAACTGCCTCGCACCGCTTCTTCGATTTAGTTCCTCTCTCGACCATTCTTTGTAACTCACGACACCCCCGCAGCTTCTTGCGAAGCAAGAGCGGGGGTGCTAACTATACCCTCTACTACGAACTATGAACAACGAACTATAAATGCCGTAAGGCATCCCCAAGCGGACAACGAGCTATTTTGTTTCGGTTTTGGAATTTCCAGTTTCATTTTCCTCCCCCGCCTCTTCCGCAGCTATTTTCTCAGCGGCAACAAGTTTGTCTGCTTCTCTGAGCTTAATCAGCCGCACGCCCTGCGTATTTCGCCCAATCGAGCGAATCTCGCCCAAAGATGTGCGAATGACCATTCCGTTCGCGGTTATCAGCATTAAATCATCCTTGCTCTGCACCGCCTTGAGCGATACCACCTTGCCGTTTCGGTCCGTGGTCTTGATGTTTTTTAGCCCTATTCCGCCCCGGCTCTGTGACCGGTAGCTCTCGAAGCCCGTCCGTTTGCCGTAGCCATTCTCACACACCGTAAGCAGCGCCGCCTTCTCCTCGACAATCACCATCCCCACCACCACATCTCCCTGCCGCAGCTTAATCCCCTTCACGCCCCGCGACGCACGACCCATCGAGCGAACCTGGCCCTCGTCAAACCGTATCATCATACCATCCTGCGTGCCCAGCACAATATGGTCTTTGCCCGTCGTCAGCACCACGCCTATTAAATCATCGTTCGGGTCCAGATTAATCGCAATAACGCCGGTCGAGCGAGGATTACTGTAAGCAGAAAGGCGTGTCTTTTTCACAAGCCCTTTCTTTGTCGCCATAACAAGCTGCTTCTCGCCCTTCTGGTCTGGCTCATCAGCGAGCTTTTGCACATTTATTACCGAAGCAATCTTTTGCTCGCCCAGGTTAAGCAAATTAACAATGTTCCTGCCTTTGCTCTGCCTGGACATACTCGGCACATCATAGACCTTCAGCCAGTAGCATCTGCCGCGATTGGTAAAGATAAGCAGATAATCGTGCGTGGAGGCCACAAAAAGATGCTCTATAAAATCCCCTTCCTTCGTATCCGACCCGATGATACCCACGCCGCCCCTCGCCTGCCTGCGGTAAGTATCAATCGGCATACGCTTGACATATCCATCGTGACTTATCGTAACGATGACCTCTTCCTCGGCAATCAAATCCTCAACATCGAGCTGCTCTGCCTTCGCCGCGATTTGCGTCCGCCTCTTGTCGCTATATTTCTCCTTTATCTCGTGAATGTCCTCGCGAATAACATCTAAGAGAACCCGCTCGCTGGCAAGAATCGCCTCATAGCCCTCTATCTCTAGGGTAACTTCCGCATACTCCTTGGCGAGCTTCTCCATCTCCAGTCCCGTTAGCCGCTGCAACTGCATCGTCAAAATCGCATCCGCCTGCGGGCCGGTCAGGTAATGCTTGGATTTGCTTTTCTCTTTGACAAATTCCTTCGGCAAAAGCTTACGCAATACGGCGGATTCCGGCAGCCGCAGCGGCTTTTGCATCAAATTCCATTTCGCCGTCGGAGTATCCGGCGATTTCTTTATCAGCTCGATAATCTCATCAATGTCACTTACCGCTAAGATAAGCCCCTCAAGAATATGCGCCCTGTTCCTGAACTTTCGCAGCAGGAATGCGCTTCGCCTGCGGATAACGTTCTTTCGATGGTCTATGTAGCAGTCAAGCATCTGCCTGATATTTAGCGTCTCTGGCCGATTATTAACCAATGCAATATTGGCAATCGCAAATGTCGTCTGCAGTGGACTGTAACGGTATAGCTTATTGAGAGCAATCTCCGCATCCGCATCCTTCTTCAGCTCCACAACAATCCGCAGCCCCTCACGGTCCGACTCATCCCGCACATCCGCAACCTCCGCAATCGTCCCGTTCTGCACACACTCCGCAATCCTGGCAACTATCGCAGACTTTATCACCATATAGGGTATCTCGGTGATAATGATTCGAGTCCGCCCTTTTTTGGTCTCCTCTATCTCCGCCAGTCCGCGAAGCGTCAGATGTCCCTTTCCCGTCGTGTAGGCATCCACAATACCCTTCTTGCCGCAGATAATTCCGCCCGTCGGAAAGTCCGGCCCGGGCACCAATCTCATAATGTCTTTGAACCCGCAGCTGGGGTCATCGATGACTAACAGCAGCGCATCGCATATCTCCCCGATATTAGAGGGCGAAATATTCGTGGCCATTCCAACCGCAATGCCCGTCGAGCCGTTGACCAATAGATTCGGAAACTTCCCCGGCAGCACCGTCGGCTCCATCCGCGTCTCATCGTAGTTCGCCACAAAATCGACCGTGTCATATTCAATATCCTCAAGCATATCCATCGCAGGCGTTGCTATTCTCGCCTCGGTATATCGCATCGCCGCCGGCGGGTCGGCATCAATACTGCCAAAATTCCCCTGCGGGTCAATCAAAGTATAACGCATATTCCAGTCCTGCGCCAGCCGCACAAGCGTCCCGTATGTCGCCTGGTCGCCATGCGGGTG
The DNA here is from genome assembly GCA_964554425.1 of uncultured Pirellulales bacterium. GTDB lineage: Bacteria > Planctomycetota > Phycisphaerae > Sedimentisphaerales > Anaerobacaceae > CAYWXK01. The sequence goes on from CAZKOQ010000362.1 coordinate 3,645, forward strand.
GTAGTTGCCGCTGGTATCGCCGACAATCTTGGCGCACTTGCGGTGCCTGCTTC
>CAZKOQ010000363.1:0-3687 GCA_964554425.1 uncultured Pirellulales bacterium
GTTGTTGAGGATTTTGAGAATGCTCCTGTGCCGCTTTGTCCGATAGTGCCGTTTGTGGAGGCAGTTCACGAACGGGTCAGTGTTGAGATTATGCGGGGCTGCCCCGGACGATGTCGGTTCTGTCAGGCGAGTTTTTGCAGAAGACCCGTTCGCTATCGCAGTGTTGAGAAAATTATAGATATTGCAAAGCAATGCTACCACGCAACAGGGTTTGATACGGTCGGCTTGTTGAGTTTGTCGAGTGCTGATTATCCGAACCTTGAGCAGTTGATTGCGGGACTTCAGGCGTATTTTCAGGATAAGTATGTGGGGGTTTCTATCCCAAGTTTGCGGGTTGATAGCCAGTTAAAATTGCTGCCGCAGTTGCTTGCATCAGTAAGGAAGAGTGGGCTTACGATAGCGATTGAAGCGGCGACTGAGAAACTGCGGCAGGTTATAAATAAGCCGCTTAAAAATGAAGATTTGTTTGCGGCGGTGGAGGAGGCATACAAGGCCGGCTGGCAAAAATTAAAGTTGTACTTTATGGTCGGGCTGCCTGGTGAGACGCTTGAAGATGTGAGGCAGATTGTGGAGCTGACGTATCAGTTGGCGATGTTGCGAAAAAAGGCATGCCCTGAGCAAAGTCGAAGGGTTGACGGCAGGGTAGGACAGATAAATGTTACCGTAAGCTGGCTTGTGCCTAAGCCGCATACACCGTTTGGGTGGCTGGGGCAGAGCCAGAGAGAATATTTTGAGCAGGCGAGCCGGTTGATACTGGATGAGAAAAAGAGGTTGCGAGCGAAGACAGTGCATTTTAAGTTCCACAACATAAATCAGAGCATATTGGAGGCGGCTATCGGCAGGGGCGATAGGCGGTTTAGTAATGTAATCGAGGAGGCCTGGCGGCGTGGAGCGAGGTTCGATTTGTGGGATGAGTGCTTCGACTATTCGCTGTGGAAGGCGGCTTTTGAGAAATTTGGGATGAATGTTGAGGATGCGGCGAGGAGGCAATTTGAGGGCGATGAAATTTTGCCGTGGGAGCATTTGGGCGGGCCGGAGAAAAGGTATCTGCTTGGGCATTTGGAGAAAGCGATGGAGGAACTGAAAATACGTAAATCGTAAATGAGGATATCAGGTTATCAGGCAATCAAGGTGAAAAGAAATGGATTCCCGCCTTCGCGGGAATGACAGAGCAGAGAAGATTGAACATTTAATCATCTACTCATACATTCATTTACGTTTTTTTTATACCTGGGGGCATAGTCAGGCCGGTGGTGCCGTGGGCTTCCTTAAAGTCAACTATGATTTTCACTGCGGCCTGGGGGTCATCGACGACGGTGAAGACATCCAGGTCAGTGGGTGCGATTAAATTATGCTCATTTAGCATCTTTTGCCTCATCCATTTAGTCAGCCCGCCCCAGTATTCGCTGCACATCAAAATGACGGGGAAGTATGCCTGCCTTAAAGTTTGAATGAGGACGATAGCTTCGGCGAATTCGTCCAGTGTGCCATAGCCGCCTGGGAAGGCGATAAAGCCGTGGGCGTATTTGAGGAACATCACCTTTCGGCAGAAAAAGTAGCGAAAGTGTAGAGAGAAGTTCTGGAACTCGTTCGGGATTTGTTCGACAGGCAGCTCGATGTTCAGGCCGATACTTTTTCCGCCTGCTTGTGCGGCGCCTTTGTTGGCGGCTTCCATAATACCGCTGCCTCCGCCGGTGATTATAGCAAAGCCGGCTTTGGCGAGGAGGCGAGCGGTTTGCTCTGCGAGCTTGTAGTAGGGATTGTCGGGTTTTGAGCGGGCTGAGCCAAAGATGGAGACAGCCGGGCCGACGGCGGCAAGCTCGTCAAATCCTTCGACAAATTCGGCCATTATTCGGAATATGCGCCAGAGGTCTTTGACCGGACTTTCAGTGATTTCCATCATAAAAAAACTCCTTCAAAATTCTAAAAACCATGAATTAGATTTTATCAAGCTCTGCTGAAAAGCCCACAAGTATTTTTGGTAGGCGGCGAAAAAGTGACAAAATCAAAATTTCAATTAGAGATAGATTCTTCACTTCGCTACGTTTCGTTCAGAATGACATTTTAACGGTGCAATTTTACCATAAATCCGGATTGTTTGCGGATGGGCAAAATCTGGCAATCCGGCAGTCGGGGCAGTTTGGTTTACGGGCTATGCAGACGTTTCGGCCGTGGAGAATCAAAAGATTACCAAATAAGGTCCAGTTTTTTTGCGGGACGATTTCTGCCAAATCAAATTCTATCTTTACCGGGTCCGTATTTTCAGAAAGACCAAGTCGGCGAGAGAGGCGGATGACGTGGGTATCGCAGGCGATAGCCGGTTTGCCAAAGGCATTGCCGAGGACGACATTTGCAGTTTTTCGGCCGACGCCGGGGAGCTTGAGAAGCTCTTCCATTGTGTCGGGGACTTTACCGCCGAATTGTTCGACTATTTTTGTGGAAGCACCTTTGATACTGATTGCTTTATTGTGGTAAAAGCCGGTGCTTTTTATGTCGGATTCGATATGTTTTATGTCGGCTTTTGCCCAGTCGGCGTGGGATTTGTATTTTTTGAATAAATCCTTTGTTACCATATTGACGCGGACATCCGTGCATTGAGCGGACAGGATGGTCGCAATCAGAAGCTCGAAAGGATTTTTGTACTCAAGAGCGGTTTTAGCATCTGGGTAGATTTTTTCCAATATGGGAAAAATCTTTTTGACTTGCTGTGCCGTGTAGGGTTTATCTACCTTTATCTTGGCTTTTGGTTTTTTCGCCATTTTCTTTTTTGTCATCCGATATAAGAGATTTTTTCCTTTGCCTACTCTTGGGAAGATGGTTGGAATTTTGAGATAGTTTATTATTTGTCTTGTCCGGGATTCGGCTTCTGGTCTTTGGCTTGCTCAGCGGCCAACAAATCGGTGACCGTAGGTTTTTCCAACTGGCCGCCAGCGAGGAGAATGTTGACATCATCGGCGTCGAGAGTTTCGTATTTGAGCAGGGCTTTTCCTATTTGCTCGAGCTTATCTTTATTTGCTTCGATTAACTCTCTTGCCTTTTTATACGCTTCATCGGTGATTTTTTTCACTTCTTTGTCAATTGTTTCCGCTGTTTTGTCTGAGTATTCTTTCTCGCCCGGCATTATGTACACGAGGTCTTTGACCGCGAGATCCGGGGAATAGCTGATTAGGCCAAGCTCATCACTCATACCCCAGGTTAGAACCATCTGTTTTGCGATGTTGGTGGCTTGTTGAATATCTGCCTGAGCGCCGCTGGATATGTCATCACAGAACATTTCTTCTGCGATTCTGCCGCCAAAGCACACCTGCAGAAGTGCCATACAATACTTTTTTGTGAATATGTTTCTATCCTTTTCCGGCAGGGCAAAAGTTGCTCCCGCCATTGGCCCGCGAGGAATGATACTTACCTTGTGCAAGGGGTCGGCATCTTTTAGCAGAGATTGGACAAGGGCGTGGCCGGCCTCGTGATAGGCCGTGATTTCTTTCTCCTGCTGGTCGATGACTCTGCTCTTTTTTGCTCTGCCCCAGCGGACTTTGTCGCGTGCTTCTTCGAGGTCGGCCATCTCAACATAGTCTTTGTTGGCCATAGTTGCCGCGAGGGCGGCCTCGTTAATAATAGCAGCCAGGTCAGCACCGCTGAACATCGGCGTGCCGCGTGCGAGCCGTTCGAGGTTGGCATCGGGCCCCA
>CAZKOQ010000364.1:0-3676 GCA_964554425.1 uncultured Pirellulales bacterium
GGGATTCCTCAATTTTGATTTTTTATTTTTAATCTTTGATTTCCCTTTTTATAAACGCGGAAGGTTATGCGTTTTGCTTATCTGCTTGAGCAGCTCAAGAAGCTCGGTTAAGCTCTGACTGATAACAGCAGTGTCACTGCACACCTTCATATAATTTGTGTCACCGTCCCACCGGGGGACAATGTGGATATGCAAATGATCAGGCAGACCCGCGCCCGCATAACGGCCAAAATTCATCCCAACATTAAACCCGTGCGGCTTTATCGCCAGAGACAGCGCCTTTTGGGATTCCCTGACTAACTTAGTCAATTCCAGCAGCTCTTCGTCCGTCGCCTCCTCAAATCCGCCGATATGCCGCAGAGGCGCTATCAGCAGATGCCCGTTATTGTAAGGGAAGCGATTAAGTATCACGATACATCGCGGCGTCCGCCACAGCACCAGGTTATTAACGTCATCCCCGGGGTTTTTTACGTTATGACAGATGAAGCACTCGCTGGTTTCACTCAAACCCTGAATGTATTTCATGCGCCACGGCGCCCATAAATTTTCGCGTTTCAATCTGCAATTACCTTCCACAGTTTTGAGTTTTCAGTTTTCAGTTTTTAGTTTACTGGCGCTCCATCGTTAGATTCTGCTTAATTGTTACACGCGGATTTGAACCCAGAGGCATCGGCAGCATCGCCTCCAGCTGCGTCTCATACTGTTGGCTGCTTCGCTCCACGCGGCCGGCATCAATGTCGAAAATCTCTTCGCCCTCGCCTTTCAAGCTCAGGGTCTTATAGCCCCGCAGGAAGCCAAACGTGCCCGCCATTTGGAACGAGCCGGAGTATGGCAGCGGCCAGCTTTGTGGGGCGGATTCAGCCGGCGAGTATGAGCTTTTTATTACCGCAACCGGCCCCTTTTCGCCCTGCCTGACTTCACCAAGCGTATATGTAACATCTCTTGCCCGTCGCAGCATCACCGGCATCGGCGCAGGGATAGATAGTTTTGATTTCCAGCTTTCACCTGTCGAAACTCCCTCGGTGGGTTTTGGAACGGTCGAAATAGAATCCCACAAAAACCACTGGGTTGCAATAAAATCACTTATCATATCGGGCTCTTTAATCCTGCCCCTGTCGGTCTCCGCACGAAATGCAAAGTTGCCAATCTCCTGGATCAGCTTCTCTAATTCCGAGTAATCCTCTATTTTGCCCGCCGGTCCGACTGTAAATGTCCAAGATTTGCCGGGCAGGTGTTCCACGGCATCCTTTACAACTCCTCGACCGCCTATGCCTTTGCTTCGAGTTACTTTAACAGAGCTGCACGTTGCCTTAACGGTCGTCAGGCCATACGGCTCAACCTTGACCGGCGTATAGGCCATAACCATTTCCATTGACTCAGTGAAATTGTCCGAGGCACGCTTGCCTGATTTGGACGCAGTTGCCCCCGCCTCCCACTCCAAGTTGACCTCCCTGCTGGAAAGGAACCTGTATTGAAGCGTCTGACCTTCGTTGAAATCGACGGTCAGTAGCGTCTTCCCTTGGCCTGGTTGCTCTTTTGTCTGCGTAAGGCCGTTGCAGCCGGCAAAGATACACAGAGCGATTATAGCGATTGCTTTTAATATGGTCCTCACTTTTGTCCCTTTCAAAACAGAATCTGAAATTGTAATGGTCGGTTTTAGTCTATCTTTTCTATGCTGTATAAGCGCGTCGCCGCCATTCTCAGCGCAGCCGGCTCTTTATTGGGTTCCGGCTTAGGGTCAACCATAACCCATTCTGTTTGCAGCTTCTCAAAATATTCCTGTATCTTGCCGCCGGTCAAATCCAGCATAAGCTTCCCTTCGTATGCCTCGGTGGTATCGAACATTTTTGAAAACAAACCCCCTGCTTGTTCCTTATGCAGCTCTTCTGCCATTGCCGTTGAAGGAATTGCCTTCATTTCAGCAGCGGCAATCTGGTGATTATCGACCTCTTTAATCTCTTTAAGTGTGTAGGTCTTTTCGTATGACTTAGCCCCCATCATATCAAATGAAAATGTCTTCACGCTGCTCCAGCTATCCCCCGCCCGCAGCTTGTTTTTGTCGGCGGCGGGCAGCCCCGGAATCGTGTGCCTCTCTTCGATTACCTCCGGTGAAATCATCGCCAAAGCGGTCTTATTGGCCGGCAGCCCCCTGCCGACAGACGCCTGCGCCTGGTTGACGTCCACAACCTTTATGACCTGGCCGGCAGGCGAAAGCTCTATGGTGTAACTTTGCCCGATTAGCTTAAATAATGGACTGTTCGCATCTTTTTCTCGGGAGCTGTCAAAGTCCATGACGATATTGTCTTTGACTTTGCCTACATACTTTAGCCCTTTGATAGTAATCTGCGCAACGGCATTCCCTTTATCATCTACCTTTTGTATCCGCTGGGCAAATGTTACCTCTAACCTGTTTCCGGTTGCCCCACCCGTGAACGCAAAAGGTTTGTCCGGCAGCGGTCCCTCCCACTTAACGCTCTTTTCCATCTCTGTTACCACCCTATAAGTGGTTAGGTCCTCCGGGGCAAACTTTAACGCCAACTGGACTGTCGGTCCTTCTTTTTCGGGCGGAACTTGTGGCTTGATGGCCTCTTCCGGTTTGACCTCGGTCTTGATGGTCTCCCGAGGTTTGACCTCCGGCTTTACCGGCTCTTCCACCTTGATTTTGGCCGTCTCTTTACCCTCGACACCCGTTTTGGATACCTCCTTAGCAGGTCGTGCGCAGCCGAAAATTAAAAGGATTGAACACGCTATGCCGCTTGCTATGAAAGCTAAAACTTTTTGCGATATCATCGCTTGGTCTCCCTACAAATCTCTATTTTTTTATGTCCCCGAAAATTTTTTATTGGCATACACAATGCCCGATTTTGCAGACGGGCAAAACAAGACCCGATTCCAGCGGTCATTATAAGCTCCGTCTTTTCAAAAACAACCATTTTTTCTTTATTTGTCCGAAGGTAACATTTAGAATTAGGTTTTCTGGCTACCCTTTCAACTGCTTTTGGAGAACCAAATTATGAGAAGTGATACGGTAAAAAAAGGTTTTCAGCGAGCGCCGCATCGCGGCTTACTTCATGCCTGCGGTCTTAGCGATACCGACATCAACAAACCATTCGTCGGTATTGCCAACAGTTTCTCTGAGATAGTGCCGGGGCACGTTCATCTCAATAAGGTTGCTCTGGCTGTCAAAGATGCCGTCCGCCAGGCGGGCGGAGCGCCTTTTGAATTTAATACCATAGCAGTCTGCGACGGCATTGCTATGGGCCATACGGGTATGAAATACTCCCTGCCCTCACGCGAGATTGTCGCCGATTCAGTCGAGACTATGGCACAGGCGCACTGCTTTGATGGCCTTGTCTGCATCCCAAATTGCGACAAAATCATACCCGGAATGTTAATGGCAGCAGTCCGGCTGAATATCCCGACCATCTTTGTCTCCGGCGGCCCTATGGCAGCCGGCAAAACAAAAGATGGAAAAACCGTTGACCTCATCGGTATATTTGAAGCAGTCGCGGCATTCAACGCAGGCAAAATCGGTGAAGACCAGTTAAGGGAGCTTGAATGCACCGCCTGCCCGGGACCGGGAAGCTGCTCAGGAATGTTCACCGCCAACTCGATGAACTGTCTTTGCGAAGGGGTGGGTATGGCCCTGCCCGGCAACGGAACAATCCTCGCAGTC
>CAZKOQ010000365.1:0-3655 GCA_964554425.1 uncultured Pirellulales bacterium
TTCCAGCGTGAACCCCAGGCGCCAGGAGGGACCCCATGCACATTCGGTCAACGTCGGCCCTGACAACCGCTTTGCCTTCGTCGCCGACCTCGGAATCGACAAGATCATGATTTACAGGATGGACATTGAAAAGGGGACGATTGTCACCAATAGTCCTCCGTTTGCAAAGCTCAAGCCTGGGGCCGGACCCCGGCACTTTGCCTTCCACCCAAATGGGAAGTACGCTTACGTGATAAATGAACTTGATTGCACGGTGACCGCTTTTGCCTACGATTCGGCTTCGGGCGCTCTTACGGAGATCCAGACCATCACGACGCTTCCGAAAGGATTTGACGGGTCCAACACGTGCGCTGATGTACGCGTGCATCCGAGCGGGAAGTTTCTCTTCGGTTCGAATCGGGGGCACGACAGTATTGTGGTTTACCGAGTTGACCTGTCCAACGGGGCACTGACCTTTGTCGAGCATGAGACCGCCGATATCAAAACCCCGCGTAACTTCAACATCGACCCGACGGGCAAGTTCTGCCTCGTCGCCAACCAGGATAAGGACAGCATCATTGTTTTTCGTATCAACCAGGAAACCGGTACGCTTGAGCCGACGGGGCATAAGATTTCCATCGCAAGGCCTGTTTGTGTCCGGTTTCTAAGACCAAATTGTGACGTCTCTGTGCGCAGCTTGGTCGCTTATTACTCGCGCACAGGCAACACAGAGCAGATGGACCGCGGTGTCGTCGAAGGAAGCAAGCGAGTGCCGGGAGTGGTCGCCACGCGAATCCGTGGGCTTTGAGCTCCTTCCTGCCCCCGTCGCTTCCAGATATCGGTTGGCAGAGAATTTGGTGACTTTACACCAGTTGTTGCCGACCGATGTTAGCCAGATAAGCCCAGATAACTCGTAAAGCAAAAAGAAAATTCTGATACCAAATTTAGTTATTGATTGCCGATTGTCCGACCCTGTCATTCCTGCGAAAGGGCTTGTTGCCGAACTCTATTTTGCAGCAGTGGAGATTGCCACGGCCTGCTTCGCAGGCCTCGCAATGACGAAGAAATCAGGTTCTATGTCATTGCGAGGAGTCCAGCACCAATTGAACTGTTGCCGGTGCTTATTCCAGCAGACCGGATTGTCCCAATTTTGGGCGAACAATTGGTGCGGGACGGCGAAGCAATCTCTACTTCGATAACAGACCCGAAAGCAGAAATCCAGGTCCTTCCAATCAATCTTATGTAAAAGTCGTTCGGCGTTTTTTAACTGTAATCGGTATAAGAGGAGTTCTGATGCTTGCTTTTCCGACCGAGGTTTTATTGTCCTATATGAGGGTCAGGTTAGATGGGTAGGAAATGAGGATATGCGTAGACCGAAGCGTTGTAGTCACGATTTGACCATAGATTTGGCTGCCAAGTGGCACACTGGTATCTGGGGCCGCCAGCGAACTATAGCGCCACCGAGTGATGTTCTTGCTGTCGGCCTGCAGGTATAGTCAGCTCAGCGCCTGTTGTAGGATAACAATCTGCTCCACAATGGCTCTGCGGATAACATTCAGGTCGCCCATACCGGCAGCTTCCTCCGGGTTCATTACGGCCATACCATCAGCGGGGAAACGCTCGCCACCATGTGTGTAGGCGGTCCAGTCGTCGGCAATACTATCAGCAAATGTTTCCAGAAGAGCTTCTGCCTTCTGTGTCTCGGCGGAGGCCTTGCCAAGCTTCTTCGCACGGGCGATGAGTTTTTCGAGCTTACAAAGATACTTGAGGTCGTCGATTCCCTCACGTGAGCGCTCGTAATCCAGTGTCGGCCATATAGTCGCTCCCTCAGTTCGCACCATTGAGCCTCTTCGATTGTCCAGGTTGTAATACCATTCCACTTTGCCCCTGACGCCATATTTCGCCATTTTCCAGAAGAAAAAACCGAATGGAAATCGCCCTGTGCCTGCGTTGACGAACCACGGGATTGCCCCGGTCTTTTCCTGCGCCTCCAGAATGAATTCTCGGTTTATCAGGTGACGGCCTTTATTGTGGTTGTCTATGCCATCCCAGCCATTGTTGAATGTAGCCACGTTCAGGTAAGGAGCCATTGCCATCACTTCCATGTAGCCATTCATATCGCTGGTGGTGACAATCTCCGGCAATTCCTCCCAAACAAAGCGTGCAAGGCGGCCGGCAATACTCACCCCTTCAATTCCCTTGTTGGTTAGTTCATCGCCGATACTCATCAACACTGGTATATTGTGCTTGAGCACCTCAGCGTGCAAACGCCTCATAACCTGGATGAACTTCTGTTGCCACCGCTTTGACGTTTCATCTCCATAACCAGCCAGACTGTTAAGCTGGAGGTCCATCGGCGTGGCGAAGTATAGCGCGCCAGGAAACCCGGTTCTTTTATAATATTCAATGAAGTTACCCAGCTCACCGGTATTTGCGTCGTGGATAGGCAGATGAAAATTATAGAGCGGGGCAACGCAGGTCATCCCATGCTGGCGCATATCGGCCAGGTGTGCCTCTAAGGCGGCCTGTTCCTTTGGATTCGAATAGTTAAATCCCAACGCGAACGGTGGGTCTTCCAACCGAATTGGAAGCACCTCCAGAACAATACCGATAGAACCAACCTCCTCGTTCTGTGCGGTGATGACGACCTTACCTCTATAGATGCCAGGATTGGTATCGTCTGGCACTTTTACTGTGCACCAGAAGTGCTCGGTGCTGTGAGCAGGCATATCCCACTTCTTGCCCAGCCGCATCAGTATCTTGCTTCCTATTTCGCCGGAACTCTCCACAGAGCTTAAAACAACATTCTCTTTTGGAATCCGTCCAGCGTCTCCTGTCAGGTCGCTGCTTGTAATAAAGACTTCTTGAAGAGTAACCTTAGGCCGTAAAAGCAGACTAAAAGGCTCATACTCACCAATTGAGGCAAATATATTTGCCTCCCGCGGATTAGCCCCGCTTCTACGGTGCACAGCGACCCGCGAAGGTTCATCATAGGTCACCAATTTGCCGTCGGATGTCTTGATAGTAATCTGCTGCGGATTTGCATACGTCACCGGCCGGTCAGTCAATGGCTTTTGCTCGGATGACGGCTCTTCACCGTAATCAGTAACAAATAGGTCAAGTTCAACCGCTGCCGAAAGGGCTGGCCAAAGGAGGCAGCACCCCATAATTACGAGCTTCATAATCGTCTCATTCCTTCTATTCAACTTTTCTTTTTGTGATTCCATAAGCGTCATTCTCATTAGGCTTGGTATTTACAGGCGGCTGTCAATCGAGCTTGCCGCCTACCGGCACAAGCTCCATATCATCCAGCCAGATAGTACCCTTACCGATGTGGTAGAAGTAAACACCATAGGTCTTCGCATCAGCTTGTGGTTCGCCAATTACCGTGTATTGATTCCATACCGGGCCAATCTTCTCACGAAACTCACCACGTGCACCCGTTTCAAAATTGACAAAGAGCATATTTTCCCCCTCGCCCTTTGCCCAGAAAGTAAGCTTGTATTCCTTTGCGCCTGTCACCGCAGGCAAGTCAGGCGTGAATATGCCTATCCTTCCCTGCGAGCCTATACACTGTATCCGTGCCGAGAACTTCCCGGAATGAACATATTCAGGCCGTTCCTCCCAATAGTTCTCGTAGTCACCACCCCAGCTCCATCCACCCCACCAAAACCAT
>CAZKOQ010000366.1:0-3632 GCA_964554425.1 uncultured Pirellulales bacterium
CATACGCAAGGAAGATAGTAACACACAAGAAATATTCCTTCTACAATCCGATGCACCATTCTTATTTTGATAAAGACGGAGGCCGCATTATCTTTTTCGAAGGCACATACTCATATACTTTTTCCGGTTCTGCTGAGGCGGCGACGCCGGGTTACGATTATAATCAGATTATGTATCGACTAAACGTTGACGACCCACGTCTGGCCCTGCCCGCAGCGGTTTATCAGGTGCGCGATGGGCAAGGTGAAAACGGATACTTGATGCGCGACAATATCGAGAAATCAAATAAATGGAATTCTATCGAGTCAGTTGTGTTCTATGCAATCGAGCCAAACAGACCTAATAGCAATCTCATACCTATATATACAAACAGTATTTCCACTCAAAATGGAAAGACAACGTCTTTGACTGTTGCGCGTCCTAATTCTTCTATCGTCCCGCTTTTCTATGCTTTGCCGTCAACAGATGCGACTGACAAGAATTCTTGCATCGTGCCTTTATATGAGTATCACCAGCCAGATGACGGTCAACGCCTCTATTCCACCGAATCACAGTTAGAGAAGAAGGGGTGGGTTCGCACCGAAGCGCCCCTGTGCCGCGTCTGGAAAGTCCCATTGCAAACGCCTCTTTTAGACCGCGAGGCGAAGCCGATTGTCGGATACTGAAAAATTAGGTTTCAAAATATACTCCGCCCTTTTCGAGGGCGCTTCTTAAAACGGTGTATGGAAGCTCACGCGTTCCATAGTTTCTCTCGGCGCATAAAGCCGCTGCTGTTCCTGTCGCCTGCCCTTGTCCCATACAGCTTACCGTGTTTCTGGTGGACATATGTGCCTCGTGGTTTGAAGTAATCATCATACCAGCAGCGAACAAATTATCGATTCCCGCCACACACAGCGCTCGATATGGAATTCCGTAGGTGCCGCCGTTCTTGATTTGGTATCGCGGCGCTGAGTCGTGGAAGCCATAGACCATCACGTCATCATCGAAGTGTCTGCCTTGGAGCACATCTGGAAGCGTGATGTCGTAATCACAGGTGACGAGCCGGCCACGTCTAATGCAAAGCCGGGGGCTGGTCCGGGCGATGAAGGCCTTTTCGCAGCCGGGGACATATTTTCTAAATAACTCAATGGCTCTGGCCTGACGCCTTCTTAGCTCAAGTTCCGCTTTGGCCACCTCATCCCGGCTGGTTGGACTGACGGGCATTTTGAAATTCAGCTTGATGAACATAAAGTAGTTGTCGTGAACGGTGGTTGTGACCATTGACATACCGATTTTGTCCGCCTCCTTTCCGAATCCGGCTGGAAGGTTGACTGACCTACCGTCTAATCGCACGATTTGCCCGTCTTTGCCGCTGCGCCGGCCTTGTGCAACTTGGGTCACGGCGTCATACTTTTTGAGGAATTCATAGTATTTCTCAACGCTCACATTGGCAATGCCGATACTGTTTGCGACCGGATAATCGTTTGGCTCTGTGTATTTTGCCCCGGCGTAAGCGGCAAGGTCGCCGTAAGCGGTGCAATCCACATAGGACTTCGCGTAAAACGCCTCCCTGCCGGAGCGGCTTTCGGTAATTACGCCTCTTATCCGTGAGCCGTCCACAATCGCGCCGGCCAGGAGCGTATTGACACAGGAAAAGACCCCTGCCTCGACAAGCATTTCAAAAGTGACGAGCTTATACATTTCCGTGTCTATTGCGGTGCAGACGGAATCGTAATCGTAGCCCTGGGACATCTCAGCGTGGCCTGATGTGCCGCCGACTTTAGCGAGGCGGTCGATTATCTCCTGGGCAATCCCCCGCACAACCTGACGCTTCTTGACACCTGGGAAAGCCGTCCACAGGTTATAGAAACTGTGAAGCGCGGTGCCTCCTTCCGTAACCGTCCCGCCTGGATAACCTTTCGCCTCAATCAAGGCCGTCTTAGCACCCTGGCGTGCTGCTGCTATTGCTGCCACGACTCCCGCCGTCCCGGCGCCCGCTACAACGACATCGAATTTTCTAACGGGTAACTTCCTTGCCGGCTCCTCATAAAAATCACCTGTTGGATTATCTTGTGCAAAGCCGGCTTGAGCACCCACTCCAAGCATTAACATCTTTTTCGAAAACTCTCTTCGATTCATTTTCTTCTCCTATTGTCAACGAAGTAATAACAGGCAATTGCTATAGACTTGTTCGAATCGTTTCATTATACGGTGTATGCTTCCAAACCGGAGGCACAAACATTTGCGCTTTTGCTTGGGCCAATATTAATGACACGATTCCATATATTTTGGTTAGAGGTCATTGATCACCTTTTTTATCCATTCATCTTTGAGCAGCTCTTCTCTTGTGAAAGAAGTAGGCAGCTGGGCAGGAGGCAGAACTACATCCGGCGCTGTCCCAAAAAGTTCATCCACACTGCCATCCGGATTGATGACAAGGTCCGGCTCCAGGATAAATATCATACCACTTGCCGGGAGACGAACAGTAATCATCGGGAAATACCCTGCGGCCCCGCCTCCGGTGTTGCGTCCCACGAGTTTCGCACATCCCATCCTTTTGACCGCATTTGCATAGTCGTCTGTTGCCGAGCCACAGCCCTCATCAATGAGAATAAAGATGTCGCCCTTGAAATTATAGCGATTTTGCGGCTCCATCTTCCTTTTAATCTCGTAGAAAATCCACTCCTTGCCGTCAAAACCCTGCGGCGGGTCTATTTCTTTTATGCTCTCTTCATAAGCAAAACGCGATGCACCCATTTGCAACCGCTCAAGCTCCGACTGTTTTTTGTCGGTCATAAATTTCCTCTTCACTCCCGTTACGTGCTTGTATCTAACGGTTTCATCCAGGAAAGGCCTGACCAAATTATCCGCCCAATAATAGGGAATTCCCCCACTATTATTCCTCACATCAATAATCAGCTTAGTGTATTTCCCTCCCGCATTTTCAAAAAACTTTTTGATTTTCTTTCTATCTTGTTCAATGAACTTCCCAAATCCCGAAAATGACTTGACTCGAATATACCCCACATCATCTCCAAGCTCAACGCAGATACAGTTATCCTTTCGCTTCAGCCAGAAAGAGAGTCGCAGAAAAGGAGAATCAAGACCTTTCCCGGCGGGCACAAAGGCGTGGTGTATCGTCTCATCCGGCAACAGGAAGTCAACCTCCCAGCCGCGAAAATCCTCTCCTTCATTAACAACCAACAGGCCTTCTTTTATCCAATCGACATCGTGTGGCAAATAACGCAGCCAGGTATTGTGCTTGATGTAGTTGAAATAGGAAGAACAAGTCATTCCATTGACTTTCAGGATTTGTGAACCACGAGGGACAGTTTTATCCTTATATCGCCACTGATTGTCCGTGAAATATTTGTCTTCCCTGCACACTATCGGAAATGGGGGATGGACAAAAGAGTCCTGATAAAACAGTTTCGCCCAATATGCAGCCTTTTGATATTGTCCTGAGGATATCTCCGACTGTTTGTCGAACAAAGCTCTAAGCTGCAAGTAAAATAACATTATCTCCGGAATCAGATAGGCATGGCCTGATTGACCTATCAAGCTGAAGTAGCCGTATGTTACCTGCAAAAACTCCTTGTTACTTTCTGCTTCTTCGGCAAGCTGCACATATTGGGGCTTCAGGGACTTATAAC
>CAZKOQ010000367.1:0-3605 GCA_964554425.1 uncultured Pirellulales bacterium
ACACGTGGTCCCCATACCAGTAATTCCACTCATCAATGGCAATCCGGATGTCCTTGCCTTTGAGCGGCTCGAAACGCTTTCGATAGTCGCGGTGCGGCGTAACTATCCCGCGCACCGCATCCGGCGCCTGCCGAACGTGCTCCATCACCGATTCTTTCTCTCCCCTGTAGAAGTGCTCGCTGATAAGGTCCATATAGTCGGCACAATTCCTGAGCATTCCTTCCGACCAGCGCCCAACCTCCCCGACCGCAGTTAGCTCGACCGTCGGGTCAACCTTCCGCATCGCCTTGGCAAACAGATTGTGTTTGCGGACATACTGCTCAAGTGACATATAGCCTAATTGCCATCTGCCGTACATCTCATTGCCGATGCACCACCATTTGACTCCGTATGGCTCACGATGCCCGTTCTCCGCCCGCTGCTTACCCATCGGCGTCTCGGTTGAGCCGTTGGCATATTCAACTTCCTCCGCCGCTGAGTGGTCGTCGCCGAGACCGCTGTTGACCGTAACTAATGGCTCCGTCCCAATCTCACGACAGAACTCCATAAATTCATCAAATCCGAAATCATTTTGTTCCAGGCCCTGCCAGGCAGGATTCCTCAGCGGCTGTCTCTTGTCGCGGTCGCCAATTCCATCCCGCCAGTCGTAGCCGCTCGCAAAATTACCGCCCGGCCAGCGATATATCGGAGAATTAAGCTCTTTCAGTAGTTTCAACGTATCGGGCCTCATCCCTTTAATGTTGTCTGCCGGCATAATTGATACCGTTCCGATTCTAAATGTCCCCTTCCCGCTCCCAATAATTTCCAGCCGTCCTTTGTCGGTGCTGCCGCCGGCCCTAAAACGCAGCGGCTTGGTAGCATACTTGGAAGACAGTTTCCCGACGGCGATAGTTTGCCGCTCGCTCTCGCCCGCTCCCCATACTAAACTCACACTCACTTTAATCGACTTATCCCCCGCCACGATTATCCTGCCTGTATATTCTTTCCCCTTAATAAGTCCCAGTTCCCCTTGTTGGATGCCGCAAGTTGTCCCACCGCCGGTCACACAAACCTCCGGCGTATGCTCCCCTACAAATGGATTGTCTTTGCTCATCTTGACATTGCCTGCAGCACCGATTTTTTCCAACACTGATTCTGCTGTCCCAAACGGTTGCGGCTTGGAGGGTTCGATACCTCCATAGATAATTTTCCACGGTGATTCCTTGGTCCCTACTAGATAGTAGAACTTGCGGTCTTCTAACATCTCCGCCCAGATGCCCCCGTAAATGCACCGCCCAAGATGCTCAATAAACTGCCCGTAGATATATTTCGAAATTGGCTCCCCCGTTGCAGCCGCGTCTATTTTCACAGCCGGCTTCATTGTCCTGGTCGAAAGCAATTCAAGACTCAAATCATCGAAAAATGCCTTCCCAGTCGCCAGCCCCCACCCGCCCAATAGACAGTTGATTTGCACGCTTTCGTTGCCGCCCGACTCAAATAATAGCTCCACCTGTTTCCAGTCGCTATTTCCCGTAACCGCCTCCGTCTGCATCGGCTGGATGTTATGCAAATTTAATAGCGCACCTTTGCCGGTTTTGGCAGCTACATTTTCCGTCTTAATCCACCCCGTTAGCTTATATTGAGAATGCGGCACAAGGGCGACGCTCGTCTGCCAGCCCGCATCGGCCCCCGCCTCCGACGCCACCATCACGCACTTACCACCTGTTCGCCCGCCATCAACATACTTAAATTCCGCCTCTCCTCCCCACGTCTGTGCCGTCCATCCCGCAGGCACATCGGTGCTACCCTCTTCAAACGATGGATTTTTTATCAGGTTGGCCGATTGCCCCGCAGCCGCTGCCTGCCCTAAATAAATAGCGGCAACTAACAATGTAACAGCTAAGCACACCGGGCGATTAAAATAAATCCTGGACATCTTAGACCTCCTTTTCTTTTCTGTTTTCCTTAACAAGGAACAATATCAAAGACGACATTCTATAACAAATCACGCGAAATGCAATCCAATAGCCTTATTGGCAGGGCATAATTTTTTCGCGTTTTACGAACTTGCATGGCAGGTGGTTTAGCGTTAGACTATTATGGCTATGATTAACATAAACGAGTTAAGACCGGCGATATGCCAGATATGCAGGCGTCTTGGAGTCAAACGGCTGGATGTCTTTGGCTCGGCGACCACCGACCAATTCGCTGCCGATAGCGATGTGGATGTGCTTGTTCAGTTTGACCGAGGCCCCGGTGCCTTGTTTAACCGCTACTTCGACCTCAAAGAAGGATTGGAGCAAATTTTCGGCAGACCTGTCGATGTGGTTATTGAAGAATCGCTGAAGAACCCTTACTTCAAAATCGCAATCGAACAAATGCGGAAAAACATCTATGCAGCTTGATGTGAAAAAATATCTCTTCGACATCCTTGAAGCAGCCAGAGACATTGAAAAATATACACACGGCCTTGAATACAACGACTATCTTGCCGACAGTCAGGTTCAGGCCGCCGTTGAGAGGAAGTTCGAAATCATCGGTGAAGCCCTGAATCGAATCAAAAAACTTAATAGTTCCGTGCTGGAGAGCATTTCAGAGCACCAACGAATTATCGGCTTCAGAAATGTCATAACTCACGGCTACGACGCCCTTGATACCGAGCTTGTCTGGGATGCCGTGCGCAATCACCTGCCCACGCTCATAAAGCAGGTCGAACGACTTCTAAAAAATTATTAGAGCCGCTGCCTACCGCGTTTGCAGACGCGGCTATGCGAAATGCAATTCCACAATATCCTTGTCATTTAAGACGTGCGTTCTTTGGACGTTTTGTCCCGCATAGACTCCGGCGCCCCATATCCGCGCAAATTTCAGTTTCTCAGCCAACTGCCGGTGAATCGCCATCGCCATATCCATAACCGTCGAGCCCGTCGGCATCGTGAACGGCTCATTCATATCAGCCGGCTTGCCAGGCGGCTTGGCATAAATCCGTATTATTCTCAACTGCTTAAAAAGCGCCTCCGGCAGCTTGTCCATCCTCGCCCCCGTCTTGGCAGACACCTCGACAAATTCAAACGGCCTCCTGCACAACCTCTTTACCATTTCAATCGCCCCGCTCTGCGCAATATCCGATTTTGTGCATAAACAAAACGCGCGCTTACCAATCGCGTTGCCCTGAATGTCGAACGCCGGCGTCTGCTCATCTACAAGTAAGCTCCTCGACTCTAAGAACTCGTGACAAACCTGAATCTGCTTTCGCACATCGCCCGCCAGGTCAATGACTACCGCAATCACATCACAGTTGCGATACGTCCCCACCTGGCCCGGCGCAACATACTCTGCCGTAATCGGCGGCATATCGACAAGCTGAATCTGAACGTCCTCAAACTTTGCCATTCCGGGCACCGGACCCGTTGTCGCATACGGAAAATCGGCAACATTGACCTTTGCATTGGTCAGCGCTGCAACGATGGAGCTTTTGCCGCAGTTTGGCGTCCCCAAAAGAACCACTTGTCCTGAGCCGCTTCGCGGGATATGAAAAATATCCGTCTGTTTGCCACGGCCTTTCTGGGTGGAGACTTCTTTTAGTTTGCTCAATTTCCTGCGGAGGTCTGCCTTTAGATGGTCCG
>CAZKOQ010000368.1:0-3587 GCA_964554425.1 uncultured Pirellulales bacterium
CTCGAAACCTGCTTCCTTTATTGCAGGAATGTAGATCTCTTGGTAGTATTTATTGAACCATTCACCGAACGGCATCATGATAAAGCAGGTGTCAAGAAACTCTCTAATTCTCTCTTTCTTGAGGACACGCCTAGATGGCGCAACTTGTTCGACCTCGCCTGCTGTTTCGATCCCAGTGGGAGCCCCAATAGTCTCTATGTGACGAGCGGCAAACAGATTCAGGTACTTGAGATTGTGTGTGAATACCTCAATGAAGGTCTTCACTCTGTCACGGGGTATCTTGAAATCCCTGACAAGAGTGTTCTCGAAGAACTCGTCCTCTGGTATTCGTTTCCCTTTGTAGAATTCCTCGACTTGCTTGAAGAGTTCAACATTGCGGAAGGCCTGCAGAAGGGCTTCTTGACGCTGGGGGGAGGAGCTGGGTGCAACAATATCCTCACCCGTTTTCTGCAACCTGACCGTTGAATTGGCACCAGCACCAGACACGAGGCCGTACTGGTTTGACGATCTTAGGAGATCTTGGAATCGCCAATCACTAGCCTTGTGGAAGCCAACAACCTTCACCAAATCCGCGGCCTTGGTCGGCTTGCCAGCGTTCTTGTCTTCTATCGCCCGAGCGATTCGCAAAGCTTCCTCAAGAGAATTCTTGGGAAATGTCCAGGGTTGCCTCATTTTAGACATATTACCTGGACCTGTGCTATTTGGCTTTCTCTCACTAGACTTCTCCTTGCCCTTGCGCTTACCAGACTTGGCATGGGACTTGACTTGCGATACATATTTGGCATCGACCTTGAGCCCTTGGTCTGAAAGAGCTTTAGCAACGTCGCGCGTTTTGGCCCGAGGATTCCCAGAGAGGTATTCTCTAACAGCTTGGGCTTTGCTTTTACTTGGGGTATCAGGCATAATTGTCCCTTCAGAATTTAGACTAACTTATGCTGCTTTATCAATTCTTACTATTGCTTATATAGCTCCATACAAGACGCCGGCGAGACAGAAGCCAGCAACGACAAATATAAAGCAAAAGTTGAAAGGTCCGCGGTTTAGGATATTGTAGTAGGGATTGTCGGGAAAAGCAAGAAGAAAATGAAAAATGTTCGTTTTTTTAGCGGGAGAAATATTAACCCACCGGATAAACCGGTGGAACGGCGTTAACCCCCAACATAAAGTTGAGGGCTTTCGGATGATATTAACCCACCGGATAAACCGGTGGGCTTACGGATTGGGACATTAACCCGCCGGATGAACCAGTGGGGAATATAACCTGTGACCCCCAACATAAAGATGATATTAACCCACCGGATAAACCGGTGGGCTTACGGATTGGGGTGTTCGGTTATGGCGGTTTACATATTGGATTACCTTATTTAACTGGTTTTCATCGAAACAATAACGAACACTAAATCCTTTTGTCCATAACCGGCCGAGAAAACCATTACTTTCCATAGCCAGCCTTGCAGCATTTTTGTAATGACTCACCGCAGAAGCAGCCGAAATAAAATTACAATCTATTACCAAATGGACATGACTTTTCCTGATTGCAATTACGTGAATCTTTTGGTTTAACCCAGCAGACTCATCAATTATAGCCTTTTCAATGATTTCTCTTTGCGCAGCGGTCAACAGTGTTTTCGGATACTTCATATTTTTCTTATTTTTACTTTCCAGCAAAGGATTAGGGTCGAGTATTCGTCCGTTTTTGACGTATTTGCGTCTGTCCCCCTGCAACCAATTGCCATAAGTTGTCCACGTCAACATATACCCCAAAACCTTTTTCACTCTTCACTCTCCGGAAGCCCTGTGGTTTATCCACAGGGTCCATTTTAAGAGATGCGGGCCATTATGTCATCGGGGATGTCGAAGTTTGCATAGGCGTTCTGAACATCATCGTGGTCTTCAAGGGCCTCCATCAATGAGATTACTCTCATAGCGGTTTTCTCATCGCTAATCGGAATGGTGCTCTTCGGCACCATTGAAATTTCAGCCACCTCGGTGGCGATACCTTTATCATTCAGCGCCTTTTTTAGCTTCTCATAAGCGCTCAGGTCGCAGGTGATTTCGTAAACGCTGCCTGTATTTTGCATATCGTCCGCACCCGCGCTCAAAGCAATCTCCATAAGCTCATCCTCGTTTGCATTGGCGGTATTGACCGTGATAAATCCCTTCTTACTGAACATCCAGTTAACGCACCCGCTTGCTCCCAAAGAGCTGCCGTGCCTTTCGAATATCCTTTTAATTTCCGGCGTCGTTCGATTATGGTTATCCGTCAGCGCTTCAACTATTATAGCCACTCCGCTCGGCCCATAACCTTCATAAATCACTTCCGCAAAACCTGCTCCCCCTCCTTCGCCGGTTGCTTTCTTGATTGCCTTTTCAATGGTGTCTCTCGGCATATTGACCGACTTGGCCTTGTCGATTGCATATCGCAAGGTCAGATTCGCAGAGGGGTCTCCGCCGCCGTTCTTGGCTGCGACTATTATCATTCGAGCCACCTTGCTCCATACTTTCCCCCGTTTGGCGTCAATAGCGGCCTTTTTATGTTTTATTCCTGCCCAATGTGAATGACCAGACATAGCTACGCCCTCAGACTAACTACTGATAACGTCATTCCGAGTGCAGCGAGGAATCTACCTTTTGCCAGACCGGACCCTTCGCTTCGCTCAGGGTGACAATTTTGAGATAATTTCTAACAAATACGCAAAGCAGTCATTGATTATAAATAATCAATAAACAATAATCAATGACAAAACTGCTCACCCTCAAAAGATAACTTTCCGCCGTTGACAGCGGTAGCTTAGCAAAATATATTACAAAATGTGGTTTAACCAAAAGGCATTGAAGATTATGACAAGCCGCAAAAGGATTACGCACATCGCAGGAATAATCGTATCCATCACTTTTGTACTTCTGTTAGCTTCAAAGACAGATGCACGGGCCATTTTAGTGGAAGCAGAGGGCTTTGAAGACCTCGGCGGCTGGGTAATTGACCAGCAGTTTATGGACCTTATGGGTTCGCCATATCTATTGGCTCACGGCCTGGGCGAGCCGGTCAAAGACGCTATAACAACGGTCGAGTTTCCGGAACCTGGAAAATACCGCGTGTGGGTCCGCACGCGAGATTGGGTAGCGCCCTGGAAGGCGCCGGGAGCACCGGGCAAATTCCAAATTTTAATCGACCACAAACCGCTCGAAACCATCTTCGGCGTTGAAGGGGCACAGTGGCACTGGCAAACTGGCGGAATAGTCGAAATTATCAAAAGGCAAGTTACGATTGCCCTGCACGATTTGACAGGCTTTGAGGGTAGATGTGATGCGATTGTTTTCACCACCGATGCCGACTTTGTGCCGCCAAATGAATTTGAGAAATTAGCGGACTTTAGAAAAAAGTCGCTCGGACTACCTGAGAAGGCGCAAGATGCAGGGCAATTTGACCTTATCGTTATCGGCGGCGGGATGGCAGGCACTTGCGCCGCAATCTCGGCGGCCCGATTGGGACTCGATGTGGCATTGATTCAAGACCGTCCTGTTCTCGGCGGCAACAACAGCTCGGAGGTGCGGGTCTGGCTAAACGGCGAGACCAACTTTGAACC
>CAZKOQ010000369.1:0-3584 GCA_964554425.1 uncultured Pirellulales bacterium
CATAATTACTACGATAGAATAATTGTCACAGATGCCAATGGCTGCTACCAGGTTACTTTTATGCCCGGATTTGCCCGCCGACTTGGGAGGTTTGTCGCACTGGAGAGAGGTTATAATATGACTATGCCTGCTTATGTCAGCCACCTTAATCCAAACGCTCAGGGAATTATTCAGATTCAGACAATTACTCTAACGCCTTCAACACCACCAGAACCGAAACGCCAAAAGCCCACCTTTGTCTTTGAGAATGAGTCAGGGCCTGTTACCGACCCAAATGCCCTCAAATATGTTCGTCTGGAGATGGGGCCTTACAAGTGGACATATTCAGGGTGGATGCAGGATGCAAGATTTATACCTGGCACTTACCAGGCGTCCGCAAACTGGAACGGTAAATATTATATCTTTGAGCCAGTAGAAGTGATAGAGGAAAGCCCGCAAACAGTTGCCTTCAAGATTAAACAAATACATACAAATAACATAACCTATCGCGGTCAGGTAGTCAACGGTATAACCGGCGCACCGATGCCGGGAACTATTGTCATGATGCGTAGTGCCGGCTTTTATGGTGATACATCGGGACTCCAGCCGCAGCAATGGCAGGAAATATATTCGGCAGGCCCTCAATTAGACCCGAACGACCTCGCGTTTGCGCCGCTAAAAAAGATATTCGAGTTCACAAAAATTGTCCGCGCCGACACAAATGGCTGGTTTCAGCTTGTATTAGGCCCAGGGACAATTGACGAGGACGATGAAATCGTTGCTATAGCTAAAGACTATATCGCTGCCAAACAGTATCTCGATAGCGACTATGTGCAGGTTGAGGACCTGCAAACAGGGCTTAGAAGGTTCACAACAAAAAAAATAGAGCCCGACCAAAATGGCAATGTTGCTTTACCCCCGATGAAGCTATTTCCGGCAGCCACGATAATTATCGAGCCCCATATCCCTAATGTTTCAAGCAGAACAGACCACAGATTGCGATTTCAATGGTTCACTGCTCCAGATGATACGATTCCGCTAAAAACTGCCTTAGAGGATGCTAACATCTGGCTCTTCTACAAATGGGAACTTCAGCACGGCAGAATCCAGACCGCTTACATCCCCGCGGGCCTGCCGCTTACCATAGAAGTATATCCTATGCTTGACCAGTGGGGACCGGCCAAGCTCGGCGAAATCGAGTTGCAACAAGGTCAGACAATCAACCTCGGTAGCGTGAGCTTTCCGCGAACTTTTCAAGTCGCAGTAAAAGTCATCAACTCGCAAGGCCAGCCCGTCCCGAAGGTAACTGTAAGATGCCGTGACGAAATCTTCCGTGCTTCGTATATCCGCCCAACCTGGACAGAAGAAGATGGCATCGCCTGGATTTATGTCTCGCCGAATTCCAAGGGGCAATTTGTAGTCGAAGCGAGAGATACTGAAAATCAGACGGTTTTAAGGGAATCTTTCCCTTACCAGGTCGCGGGCCCGGAGGATGAGGGCAAAGAATTTACCCTGATGCTATCAGACCAGATGCTTGAGCAGCTTTTTAAGGAGAACAGACCTCGATGAAAGGGAATCTCAAATTGACTGGCGTAATAGCGAAATTACTTACGCTGGTAGCCGCCGTTGTTTGTTTCTGTCCTTGCTCTGCGGCGAAAGATGATAATTTTGGACAGGCGATTGAAAATGGCCGGTTGGCTAATGAAGGTTTTGTCCGCTGCAAAAAATTTGTTATCGGCTGGCTCAAATATGCCGATCCAAATACAGGTCTTATCCCGCGAAACCTCTCTCAAGATAAGGATATATGGAATGCCCAGGATTCCGCAGCAGACAACTATCCATTTATGGTTTTGACCTCGGCCTTACTCGATAGACCTCTCTTTGAGGGCAAGATGCTGGATATGCTAAAGGCCGAACAAAAGTTGACAAGCCGTATCGGAAATCTCCCCGACACTTACTCATTTTCAAAGCGTTCGTTCCAGTTCCCGCAGACCGACATAAATCGCATTATTTTCGGCTCAGCAGAATACGTCAAAGACGGCTTATTGCCTCTTACCGAATGGCTTGGCCCAAGCCCCTGGTGCGACCGTATGCTCGGCATCCTCGACGATATATGGAAGAACGCACCCATCGACACAAAATTCGGCAAAATCATCTCCACCAGCCAGGAAGTCAACGGCGAAATGCTCCAGACGCTCTCGCGTATCTACTGGATGACCGGCGATAAGAAATATCTTGATTGGGCGCTGCGCCTCGGCGACTATTACCTATTGGATGCGCACCACCCGACAAGAGATGAAACGATGCTCCGGCTGCGCGACCACGGCTGCGAAATCGTCTCAGGGCTTTGCGAGCTTTACGCGACCGTCTCCTTCGCACAGCCGGATAAAAAAGCGGGCTACCAAAAGCCCATCCACGAAATGTTAGACCGCATCTTAGAAGCCGGCTGCAACGCCGTTGCTTCGACAGCAGAAGTTCAAAAATAGATTGCCATATCTGGACTTTTTCCACGCGACAGCTCATTTGCCATAACCAACGCCTTTTCTGTGCGTGGCAGACCTTACAATACCAAAAACAACCATTATGGTTAAACAAAAGCTTATCAAATCCAGGGACGCTTCGGAAAATCTTAAGTTTTTTTCTGTGGGGCATCTTTTTGCAGATGCTCAACAATCTGTTTTAGCTGCCGGCTTATCTCTTCGTTTTGCTGCCGGAGTTTATCAAGCTGTGTAGAGATTGTCTTTGACCCAATTATGCTCTGAGCAAAGACCAGAAAAAACATCAAGCCCAACGCTCGGCTGCTCTCCAAAGTAAAGTATTGAGGGTTCTAATATCCGACTTGCCATATTGCCATTAAGCTTGCCTGTGCATAAACTCGACAGTATAATGGCGGTCCTATTGGTAATTAAAAGAATGAGGTGACAGAGCAAATATGGTTTTCAAAGATATTTTTGTTTATCCGAAATACCCCGATAATTTGAGTAAGCTTTACGTCTTATCACAAAATCTCTGGTGCACCTGGAATTACGAGGCAATTGACCTGTTTTATAGAATAGACCCGCAGCTTTTCAGAAAAGTAAATCATAACCCGGTCGAGTTTCTGCTCGGTCTGCCCAAGACAAAAATCGATGAGCTTTCCAAAGACAGAGGTTTTCTTTTCGACCTTGAAAGAGTATGGCAGAAATTTCAGGACTATATTACAGACCATACTGCAAGCAAGGATAATATAGCAGCTCATGGCCTTGGTCAGGATGATGTCATTGCATACTTTGCAATGGAATTTGGGCTCCACGAGTGCATACCGATATATGGCGGAGGACTTGGGATTTTGTCGGGAGATTTTTTGAAAGCTGCCTCTGACCTGCGATTTCCGCTGGTGGGCGTCGGTCTGGTTTATAAGTTTGGATACTTCACTCAACGAATAAACTTAAATGGTTTCCAAGAGGAATTGTTTATTGAGTTCAAAAATCACCTTATACCGATGCAAGAAGCTCGTCTGCCAAATGGAGAGAAAGCTTACGTCCAGACCAGGATACTCGACCAAGACGTCAAGGTCAAATTGTGGCAAATTGATGTAGGCAATACAAAATTGATTTTGATGGATA
>CAZKOQ010000370.1:0-3580 GCA_964554425.1 uncultured Pirellulales bacterium
AGACTGGTCTAAAAGAACTCGATGAAAGTTATGTCTTCTGTTATCAGCAAAAAGGACAAGAACTTCTCGAAGAAATAAGACGCGGCTTCCGCGGCGAAGGACTTGGCGACCTTCAAGGCCGTATCCTTATGGACGACCAAATCGGCCAGGAACAGCACGAGGAAGTTATCGCACAGGTCAGAGACAAATTCAAAAAAGCCGCCGACCAGGTCATTCTCCCCGTTTTTGCCATCCGTGACGGCACCGACTGGCGCAAAGTCAATTACGAAATGGATATCGCAAGCCAAATCCCCTGGGACCAGGTGGACCCGCCGACACTCTACAATAATATTACCTTGTCAATGCACGAAGAAAAGGATGTGGAACAGGTCGCAACCCTTTCTGAAGACCAGCGTGAAGTCATTAGACTCAGGCAATCCGAACTGCTTAAGGCCGGAGCGCTCCACCTTGACCCTGTCTTTCTTGCACGCCATTTACTCGATATTGTCCCTAATCCTTGGGTTGCCTACGAATTCGGAAGAATTGTCCTCAATAAACTCCTCATCAAGAACGACCAAAAAGTTGTTATCAATAATTTCGTCTTCATCATTGAAGAGCTTCGCAAGCACCTCGCAGGCCAAAAAGACCGCCTCGCTGAAAAAATCTTCCGCGATATGATCTCAGAAGACAAGATGCACTTTCTCGTAATAGCCAACAAACTCGGCTACAAACTCACTAAACCCAAAAAAGCTACCGCCCCTTACCTTACAAAGAAAACCGCCGCCCCATTGGAGCGTTCTCTTTTCGACCCCGTATCCGCGGACGACTTCAATGAGACCGAGCGGCAGGTCGCTTGGTATCTTGATGACCAGAACAAACTACTTTTCTGGTATCGCAACATCCCCAAACAGGATTACGGCGTCCAGGGCTGGCAAAAGCACCGCGTCTATGCCGATTTTATATTTACCGACATCGGCTCCAACGGCAATGGCTTTAATCGTGTCTTTGTCGTCGAAACAAAAGGAATTCACCTCAAACAAAGTGAGGATACTGACTACAAGAAAAAACTCTTCAATCTTTGTAATGAACGCTCACGTGAAATGACGCTTACCGAACTTGGCCTCAAACTCCCTGCCAAACAAATATTTTTTCTCGTCATC
The DNA here is from genome assembly GCA_964554425.1 of uncultured Pirellulales bacterium. Lineage (GTDB taxonomy): Bacteria > Planctomycetota > Phycisphaerae > Sedimentisphaerales > Anaerobacaceae > CAYWXK01. Next base: position 1,140 of record CAZKOQ010000370.1, read on the forward strand.
GCCGAGGACGAATGGCAGAATCGCCTCAACGCATTATTCACCTCTTGAATAGTGCCATATTGTTGCCTTCCTCGACAAGGCCTTCAAAGGCAACCTCTAATTTTATCTCAAAAAGACAGTGCCTGCCCACCGTAGATTTATCGAAGGCTGGTAAATCTGTGCTTGTCCGCCGCAGGCCCGTCGAAGGCGGAAGCATCGAGTATCAGGTATCGAGTATCGAGCATCCCTGTCTTCCGTCTTCTGTCGTCCGTCTTCCGTCATCTGTAGTTTTTGTGGCTAATTTTTGTTGAAAATACAAAAGGAATTTGGTATAATGCTGATAATTGGGGAAGGCCCCCAAACGGGTCCGCGGAGACCCGCACTCTAATGAACAGCCTGTCCTGCTTGCCCTGCGTAGCCCTCCGGGCGAAGTAGGGAGCGGATTTATACTGAGCGGAGTCGAAGTAGTCAAAGGGCAGTTCCACGATAATCAATAATTTACCCCTTAGGGGCCAATGAATTACGAACAACGAACAATTAACTATATAACCACGAACCACGAACTATTAACAATGAACTTCGTTCAATCAGAATTGAACGATTATGCAAAACAAACCCAATTTACCAAATGCCTAAAATGGTTGTAACCACAGTATTTACAATGACTAATAACAATGAACAACGAACTATGAACTATTCAAAACAAACCCAATCAAACCCAATTTTATCCGCCTCTGGCGGATTCAAAAGGCACACTTGCTCAGGAAAATGGTGTGCGGAGCACACACTACCATCTGAGCCATTCGGCGAATTTGCATACCTTAACTTCCCGGAAAGAATAGAGCTTAAAAAATGGATACGAAAGATTATCTGGAAAGCGTTGCCAAAACCCCCAGAATTCGACTTGTCTGCCACCGGTCAGATGAGCCGGCCACACGCACAGTAAAGATTTTTGCAATTTTGGCTCAATTCTGGTAAAATAATGCTGCCGGTTAGGTCTTCTTTTAATAGGAAAACAAAAGAAGGAGGAGAAATGAGCATAAACCTAAGAGGTTTACATCGGTGGAGCAAAAGATTAGCGTCTCTTTTGGCGCTGTTTGTTCTATTTTTGCCGCAAAGGGCTGCTGCAAAATACAGCGGAGGAATCGGAACGCCCGGCGACCCATACAGAATTGCAACGCCGCAAGACCTCAACGACATCGCAAGCAATGCCGCCGACCTGGGCAGCCACTTTGCTCTGGTGAACGACATCAATATAGCAGATTTCACCGGCGCACAGTTCAACATAATCGGAGACCTGAACACGCCTTTTACAGGCGTATTCGATGGTAATCAGCACACGATTTCAAATTTCACCTGGACTTGGGGCGATAGACACTTAGTTGGACTGTTTGGTTTCGTCGGCGCCGGAGCGCAAATAAAAAACCTTAAAATGGAAAATGTAAGTATCAACGCCGGCAATGGCTTCTACATCGGCGGACTCGTGGGATTGAACTATCAGGGAGCAATCACTAACTGCCATTTAACAGGCAGCGTTGCAGGAAACGGCACCAAAATCGGCGGCTTGGCAGGCATGAATTATTCCTCGTCCGCTGCAATAAGCGATTGTCATTTTGTAGGCAGCGTTTCCGGCGACTATGAAGCAGGAGGGATAGTTGGAAGAAACTACGGCCAAGTTACTCGCTGCTATTCAGAAGGCGCCATCGGAGGAAAAATCTATGTCGGCGGTCTGGTGGGCGGGAATTACCAGAGCGGCTCGGTAAGCAACTGCTATTCAATGGCTACAGTCTCAGCCCACTATGATGTCGGCGGACTTGTGGGACGCAACTCCTTGGAAGGCACAATAAAAGACTGTTTCGCCCGAGGAGATGTTACGGGCAATGATGAGGTTGGCGGACTTGTCGGCGACAACGAATCCGGAAAGATAATCAACTCATATTCCACCGGCGCCGTCCGGGGCCTCGACGAAGTTGGAGGTCTTGTCGGAGCGAATGAATACTGCGAGCTGTATTGCGACCAGTGGGGACAGTGCGATTGGCTGTGCGATTCCGGCAGCGCGGTAAATTCGTTCTGGGACATCGAAACTTCAGGCCAATCTCAAAGCTCCGCCGGGGTCAGTAAAACCACAATCGAAATGAAAACAGAAAGCACCTTCACCGGCTCCGGCTGGGACTTTGTCGGCGAGACCGCCAACGGCACACAGGATATATGGACTATATGCCAGACGACAAACTACCCAAGGTTTGTATGGTCGATAGCAAGCGCAGATTTTATATGTCCCGATGGCGTGGATTTTCTTGACTTTGCTGTCTTTGCCTCAGCGTGGATAAGCAAGCCAGGCGATGCCAACTGGCTGCCTATTTGCGATATTTCCCAGCCGAAGGATAGTTTTATTGATATGCTCGATTTGGCTGTCTTCTGCGAAAACTGGCTGGAAGGAAAATAGGCACAAAGGCACAGAG
>CAZKOQ010000371.1:0-3575 GCA_964554425.1 uncultured Pirellulales bacterium
TGGATTACCTTCATTATTCACAACAAAGGGCATTGGGGTGGCAGTGCTGACGCCAGGGTTGCAGAAATCCAGGAGTTGAAGCGCGACAATCGCATTTTGGGATACTTCTGCCGAATCGAGCCTCAGGGATATACTGTTGTTTCATTATTGAGGGAGCTGAGTCCTGTTACCGATTTCTCGTATGACAGTGACCTGGACCCAGAATCGGATGAGGGTATGGCTAAGCTAATAAAAGATTGTATAGAACGTATGCACAAGGGAATCGAAAAACAAGCTGGTCCCATTGAATCGGCAACAACGAAACAGCTCGAGGAAATCCTTTCCGCCAACTATACGGATAGCTGGTCACAATTGGAAAAAGATTGGGCAGTATTTAAGAGCGAGCTGGAGTCTGGTGCGATAACAATGAACTATCAGGAAGGAGAGGAATTGCTCACATCGCGGTGGCATCAGTTCTCGCCATATAACCTGTATTGTCCGACGCCGCCTCCCGGAAGTGGTTGCACCGAATCTCGTTGCACAGTAGGGTGTGTGGGCTTGTCCGCCTGCGAGATTCTCCGCTACTGGGCTTGGCCGCCGTATGGCACAATAGACCCTTATGATAATTTATACCAGTGGAAGAATATGCCTGATATGGCGACGGACAGTTCACCGTTGGCGCAGAAGCTTGCGGTAGCTGAATTATGCTACGAAGTAGCTGTGGCTATTTTATCGGATTTCTGCATCGCGGGAGGCTGCGCAACCAGTTCCAATTTCACCAACGTCAAGAACGCTATCGAAAATTATTTCCACTACGCCAACAGCAGTTCCGAAATCCTACGGACAAGCTATGACGAGGCAACCTGGTTCTACATTATCAAGCAACAGCTTAATATGAATCGACCCCTTCAGTATGCGATTCCAGGCCATGCTATAGTAGTTGACGGTTGGATGGAAGTGTACCCGGGCCCGGAAAGATTTGTTCATGTTGTGTACGGCCATCGCAATGCTGCCAATACAGGTTGGCATCGTCTTGATGATATACCCGGGGGTAATCCCACAATAAGTATGCTGATAAACATTGTTCCAGCCCCCGCCTTGGGTTCCTCTATATCCGGCGTGTACTCGCTACCGAGCTTTCCATATCGGTATTTCGACCGTGATTGCTCAGCGACCTATGCAGTTTTCCAGGCGGGCCATCAACTTCAGTTTCTTCACAACATTACGGTCCGAGGCAGCGATTACAGTTCTGAAAGCAGGATTACTTTCTATGGCTCCCCGTCTTTGAATACGCGGCTTTTTAGCAGGGGCGACCCCTCCAAGGGAGTTTCTATTTACAAGGGCGCTGTTCTGTTAAAGACGAAGGGTGGTATCAAGTTTTACTAAAGCTGACATATGGATAAGTTTGCAAGAAACTATACTGACAAATGAAAATAGGAGTCTATTATGGGTTATACAGACAGAACTGGAAAGATGAGTGTCAGTAAAAAATGTCTTGTTCTTGTGTCGGCGGTGCTGAACTTTGGCTTATTGGGACAGAGTGTAAGCTTTAGTGGTTATGAGTTGAGCTGGTACACCATTGATGGTGGCGGAGTAAGCAGTGGCGGGCAGTATGTGCTTACCGGCACGATAGGTCAGCCGGATGCGGCTTACAGTAGTAGCGAAAAGTATGAGCTGCTCGGCGGCTTCTGGCCGGGCGGGCCACTGTGCATAGTCGAGTTTGGAGATTTTGCCAACTTTGCAAGACAGTGGCGCTATGGCGGCAGCAATTTGGTCAGTGATCTCGACGGCGATGGTGATGTTGACTTCGAAGACTTGCGATGCTTTGCAGACAATTGGCTTTCCTGCTGTCCATACAAGTGGTCACTCGATTAAGACCGCCTCTGGCCAATCGAACCGGCACAAGCGCAAGCGCCTGCGCGGGCTAATCCCCAATCTCCGGGCAGGACATAATATAGTCGATGCAATCGCTTAGCTTAGCCGTGGCCACAGCCACGCTGGTGTCGGCAGCGCCATAATAAAGATAGAGCTGGTCGGTTTCATTGTCAACGATAGCCCCGGTTGGAAAAACCACGTCGCTGACGTCCCCGATGCGCTCGTAAGAGGCACATGGCCCAAGAACCCACTCATCGCTTCGGCGTAAGATTTTCCAGGGTTCTTCCAGGTCAAGCATCGCCACACCGACCCGGTATATCGCTCCTGCGGCGGTATTTCGCACGCCGTGGTAAAATATTAGCCAGCCCTCGCCTGTCTCAATCGGCTGACAGGCAAGCCCGACGCGGTGGCAGTCCCAGTAGCCGGCTCTGGTTATAACCAGCGTTCTGTGGTCGCCCCAGTGCTTCAGGTCCGGCGAGAAGCTAATCCACATATGGGCTTCGCTACGGACAATAGGCCGGTGAATCAAAGCAAATCGCCCTCTAAATCGCCGGGGCAGCAGACACGCATCTTTGTCTTCCGGCGGCAAAAGCGAACCCAAGCGGGCAAAGGTTTTGAAATCTTTGGTAATCGCCAGCGACACCACCGGTCCGCCCTCGCTAAACGATACGTATGTAATTGCAAATTGCTTTTGCTCTTCGAGCCACACTATTCTGGGGTCTTCCAAACCCCATTTTTCCTCACGCGAATCGGCGTCTGCCTCCAGCGTCGGTTTGGGGTCAATCTTCCAGTTCGTCAGTCCATCTTCGCTGCGTGCAACGGTCAGATGTGAAAATCCCCGCATATCCTCGACACGGACGAGTAATACCGTCTCGGTATTTAGCTTTGCCGCTCCAGGATTGAATACCGCATTTGTCGCATAAGGCCACATCTCAGGTGTCAGTATCGGATTGCCTTTGTATCTTTTGAAAAGTCCGTGCGTTTTTTGTTGTCGTGAAATCTCAGTCATTTTTGATTTCCCTTCTATTCCTTCAATAGCTGCGTTTCATACAAACTATGATACAGGGGGCAGGTTTTCATAAGCTGTTCGTGCCGACCCTGAGCAATAATTTGTCCATCGTCCATCACTATTATGATGTCGGCGGTTATAACGGTGCTGAACCGGTGTGCAATTACAAAGCTGGTCCTGTCGTGCATAACTTCCTCGATGGCCTTGTGGATTTTCGCTTCACTGTCGGCGTCGATTTGGCTCGTGGCTTCATCGAAAATCAAAATAGCAGGATTTTTCAGAATTGCTCTGGCAATGACTATCCTCTGCAACTGGCCGCCGCTCAGGCCCGCGCCCTGCTCGCCGATTATCGTGTCGTAGCCGTCAGGAAGGGGGGCGATGAATTCGTCGGCAAAGGAGCGTTTGGCCGCAGCAACTATTTCTTCTCTCGTGGCGCTGGGCTTGCCGTAGGCGATGTTCGCTGCTATCGTATCGTAGAATGTTACCACATTCTGTGTAACCATTCCAACCTGGCCTCGCAAGCTCTTGAAAGTCGCATCGCGAATGTCTTTTCCGTCTATAAGGACTTGTCCGCTGTCCGGGTCATAAAACCTCGGCAGCAGATTTGCCAGAGTTGTCTTGCCCGAGCCATTTGGCCCGACGATAGCGACATTATGTCCGGCCTGAACCGTCAGATTGATTCCCTTCAGGACGGGAGTGCTGCTGCCCGGAT
>CAZKOQ010000372.1:0-3540 GCA_964554425.1 uncultured Pirellulales bacterium
TCTTTGGGCGGTTCGGGCTGTGCGGCAAGCCAGTCGTGCCTCATCTCCGCTGCGTCCCAGGGAGCAATATGCGCGTAGGCGGTGTGCACCTTGCCGAGCCGGCCGCTGCGTGCCAGCTCAATGGCAAAGATGAAATTCCCCTCGCTAAGCCGTTGAGTGCCGGTTTGATAAATCCGCCGATAGCGTCTGGCGGTTTCCACGACCGCCCGGCCTTCTGCGATGGTCATAGCCGACGGCTTTTCAGAATAAACATCCTTGCCTGCCCGCATTGCCAAAATCGAAGCCAGTGCGTGCCAGCGGTCGCCCGTTGCAATCAGCACTGCATCAATATCGGTGCGTTCGGCAAGGAACACGCGGATGTCACTATACATAGCGCAATCCTTATTGCCATAGCGGGTATCGACCGCCTGCTTGACGGCCTCGCGGCTGGCTTTCTGTGCGTCACAGACCGCAACAAACTGGACATCCGGCTCAGGCATCATCCATTGCAGGTCGTGCATGCCGCGGTTACGGATGCCGATGCCGCCTAATATAATGCGTTCGCTGGCGGCAACCCTTCCGTCGCGGCCCAACGCCGTTGATTTCACAATTACCGGCGCAGCCACAAGACCGCCGACCGCTGCCGCGGCGTCCCGCAAAAATTTGCGCCGGCTCAGTCGTTTTGCTTTGAATTGCCTCATCTTTCATCTCCTTATAATAAAGTTCCAATTTCAAGCAGCAAGCACTCGTAAAGCAGTGCTGTGCTGAAATTCTATCCGATTTGCAAACTTGCAACAAGCTATTTAGGAATAATTTCTAATGGTTCGTCGCCGATGAGCTTAAGAGTGTCATTCTGAGCGAAGCGAAGAATCTCCCTTATGAAGGCCAGATGTTTCGCCCCATGCTTTCTTGCGAAAGCAAGAATGGGTGCTCAACATGACAACCAATCAAAACGTATGTTACAGTTCACGAGAAGCAGATTTTTCCTTGTGTAAGAACGATTAAAATTGTCCGACCAACAGAAAAAGTAACAAAACCTCTTGCAGAATACGGCTATTCGGTATATTGTATCGGTTAATAAGTGCAGAATTGAGAACATAGAAGACAGGAGACAGAAGACAGAATACAGAATCGACCTTCGCTACGAATAACGAGGATATGATTATGTCTGAAGCAATGAATCGACGAGAGATACTTATCCGGGGTTTAGGAACCGCAGCGGCAGTAGTTGGCAGCCGGCTTTCTTTGTCCTGGGGCGCCGAACAGAAAGCATCTGTCCCGCCGCTGCCGGACCGTGTCAAGGATGCGCCGAGTCTTCCGGTGGCTATCCAGCGGTGTCAGTCTTACGAGCCGGCTCTTGTCCGCCAGAAGCTTGACGCCGCGATAAAGCTTGTCGGCGGCATCGACAAAATCGTCCGTGGCAAGACCGTTACGGTCAAAATGAATCTCACCGGTGATATCCGCCAATTGGGCGGCTTGCCCGCTTCGCGGACCTATCATATTCATCCGGGCGTCGTAGGGGCGCTATGCGCAGCACTTAATGATGCCGGAGCAAAACGGATTGCTCTTGTGGAGGCCTTTTACTACCGGGAGCCGGTTGAAGAGGTTCTGACAAAGGGTGGCTGGGACCTGGCGGCAATTCGTTCCGCGGGCGGTAACAAAGTTATCTTTGAGAACACCAAAAACAAAGGAACCTGGCAAAACTACAGCCGGCTTAAAGTCCCCTGGGGCGGATACCTCTTCCCCGCCTTCGATGTCAACTCCTGGTTCGAAAAAACAGATGTCCTAATTTCGCTCTCCAAGCTCAAGGAGCATGTTGCCGCCGGCGTTACCGGGGCATCGAAAAACTTGTTCGGGATGCTCCCAACTGCTCTTTACGGCGACGATGCCCCAAATGAAGATAGCGTTAGCGCCCGCGTAGCACAAATTCACGAAGGCAAGCACCCTTTGCCCACCGGAGTCCCAGGTGAAATCGACCGAGGCATCCCGCGCGATTGGCGATACCGTGTCCCTCGCACTGTTGCAGATGTCGTGGCCGCAAGACCTGTCGATTTCGCCGTGATTGACGGCATCGATACAGTCAGGGGCGGCGAGGGGTATTGGAACCAAGGCGTTGAGCCAATCCAGCCCAAGCTGTTACTGGTCGGTTGCAATCCCGTGTGCACCGACGCAATCTGCGCAGCCGTTATGGGACACAATCCAATGACTCCCCATACGCAGCCGCCGTTTCCGGGTGAGAACTATTTGCAGTTGTTGGCCGCCGCAGGTGTTGGGACTAATGATGTCAGCCGAATTGAAGTCAGGGGCCTGCCTCTCAAGGATGCGATACATCCGTTCACGCACAAGTCTGCGGTCGTGAAGCATTAGCAACGGTTTTTCTTCTTCTTTCTGAAAATGACAAATATTCGCTGCGTGTTTTTTACCGATTCTTGCCGACCGATGTAACGGGCTGTTCACCCGGTGCCGCGATGCCCCGTCGCTGCAGAAGGGACCCTTCGAGCCGGTAAAGGGAGACCAGTGCCTTTAGATAATTGGCAAGTGCCTCTATCTCAGCAATCTGACTGGCGACAAAGTCCCGCTGTGCCTGACCGACCAGCAGTGACGTGGATTTCCCCACACGGAATTTTTCGGTCTCGGCGCGGAGTTTTTCCTCCTGAAAATTGCGGGTTGCCGCCGTCGCAGCAATTTGCTCAGCTGTCCGAGTAACCTCAATATAAGCGGAGCGCACATCGACCTGCACAAGCTGGGAGAGATTCTCCATCGCCTCCTGTAACTGCCGGCTGCTGATGACGGCGCGGGTGTGCTGCGCCCGGGCGGCTCGGTTTGCCAACGGCTCTTGAAACATCAGGCCGAAAGTAACGTCGTAACTGTCACCGCCGACATTCTCTGAAGATCTGTTAAACGTCTCTGCGTATCCTGTCTTGCCGAAGGAAATAAAAGCGTCCATTTTTGGAAGCAGCCCATTTTTAGTTTTAACCACCTCGAGCTGGCCCTGTTGTATTTGAAGGCGTGCCTGGTTCAAGTCCGGACGCATTCTTAGAGCAACCTCGACTCGCTGGTTGACATCGTCGAGTTTGACATTGGCAGGCGTTGTGTCGTATTCCAGAATGACGTCCCTGTTCCAATCAATGCTCCGTGATGGGTTCAGCAGACGCAGCAGGTCCAAACGCTCCTTTGCGAGGGTGCTTCGAGCATTTATGAGGTTCTCCCGCCTGAGCGCAACCTCGGCCTGTGCGGCGGCTAATTCGGTTTCAGCAAGGTTCCCCAGCTTGATTCGCTCCTGAATCTCCGTCATTTGCTTTTCAGCAAGGCCCAGCGAGTTAGTGTAGATTTCAATCTGTCTTTGCGCAACGGCATAATCCCAGAAATTTGATTCGACCTCCTCGAGAAGAATCTCGGTCCAGCCCCGGAGCTCATACTGTGATATGAGCGTGTCAAGCCGGGCCTGATGCACACGCGCAAGATTGGCGGCGATATCCAGTCCCTCCAGAAGTGCCTGAGTAACGGTAAGCCCGAGACGATTAGCAACGAGTGTGTCACTATATAAGGATGAATCGGTAT
>CAZKOQ010000373.1:0-3532 GCA_964554425.1 uncultured Pirellulales bacterium
AGACTAACAAAATATCTGTCAGGGAAGGTATTATGGATTACACTTACAAAGACATCGCGAAAATGATTGACCACTCATTGCTAAATCCCACCTTGACCGACCGAGAACTCGAACGCGACTGCAAGCTCGCCAGAGACTACGACATCGCCAGTGTGTGCATTATGCCATACTACTTGAGGCGCTGTGCCGAAATTCTTAATGGCAGCACCGTAAAACCGAGCACGACCATCGGTTTTCCACACGGCGGCCATACAACCGCAGTGAAGCTGGCAGAGGCACAACAAGCACTCGAAGACGGCGCCCAAGAGCTGGATATGGTTGTGAATATCAGTAAGGTCCTCAGCGGAGATTGGGCTTACGTGCGTGCAGACATAAAGACAATTGTCGATATAACGCATCATCACAGCGGAAAAGTAAAGGTTATTTTTGAAAATTGTTATCTTAACAGAGAGCAGAAAATCAAGCTGTGTGAGATATGCGGCGAACTGGGAGCCGATTGGGTGAAGACATCCACAGGTTACGGCAGCGGCGGAGCAACTGCTGAAGATGTTATTTTGATGCGCCAGCATTCGCCCCCCAGCGTTCAGATAAAGGCGGCGGGCGGAATACGCACTTTGGACCAACTGCTTGAAATGCGGGCGATAGGTGTTACTCGCGTCGGCGCCAGCCGAACTTTTGAAATTCTTGACGATTGTGAACGCCGACTCAAAATCGTGTAGTGTGAATCCCATTAGGGCAAGCTGAGCTTATGATTTAGGAGATGTTACAATGCGAAAATCTTTATGCTTCATACTATCGATAGCTGCCTTCTCAATTTTACTTGCATCAAGCGCACTTGCCGCAAACCAATCTCATCCCTGGCGAGGAGTGCACATCCTTATGACAACTCAGGACAAAACCGAACAACTAACCGAAGTTGTAGCCAGGCTGGCTGAAGTCGGCATTAACGTAATTGTGGCAGAAATCAATTACGGATACGAGTATCAATCCCATCCGGAATTACGAGCACCCAATCCGAGTAAAAAAGAGCAAATCGGGAAGTTAGCCGCCGAATGTAAAAAACACCACATTCGCCTCATTCCGCAATTCCAGTGCTTAGGCCACCAGTCCTGGAAGGAGCACACCTTTCCTTTGTTAGCCAAGTATCCACAGTTTGACGAGACCCCCGGCCAATACTCCAATAATAAAGAGATTTATTGCCGAAGCTGGTGTCCGCTCCACCCGCAAGTCAACCAAATAGTATTTGGCCTTATGGACGAGTTGATAGATGCCTTCGAAGCCGATGCTTTTCACGTAGGGATGGATGAAGTCTTCATCATAGGCGATGTTAACTGTCCGCGATGCAAGGGTAAAGATAAAGCCAAGCTCTTCGCTCAGGCAGTTAATGACTACTACGAGCATCTGGTTAAAAAGCATAAGCTTGAAATGCTAATGTGGGGCGACCGCTTAATCGACGCCGGGAAGATAAATTACGGCAAGTGGGAAGCAAGCGCTAACGGCACTGCCGCAGCGATTGATTTAGTCCCAAAGGACATAATAATCTGTGACTGGCACTACGAGCTGCGTGATAGCTACGAATCAATCCCTACGTTCCTTGACAAGGGCTTTCGGGTCTGGCCTGCAAGCTGGCGCAAAGTAGAAGCTACCAAGGCACTGATAAAATATTCACGCGGGCCGAACAATCCAAAAATGCTCGGGCATCTAAATACAACGTGGGGCGCTATTCCAATAAAAGAAATGCCGGCGTTTGAGCCGATAATTTACGCGACAAGCTGCTTTAGATAATCATCCCCCACATATCTGAGCTCATAATCGTCTTCACCTGATTTGCGCCGGCATCCTAAAAATGCACAGCGGATAAAGTTTGTGTCGGCTGGCGTATTGAAATCCGGAGAAATTTTTGTTATAATATTTATTAGATGACACTTAGGAGCATTTCTCAGGAGTTTCGGATTAGGAAATGTCAAAAGAAGGTGTAACAATTGAAATGTCCCGGGTTGCTTTGGTCACGGTAGTTTGGCTGGTCTTGATTATTCCAGCTACATCTTGCGCAGGCGGCCATTTTTCACTGGCATTTCAGCGTAAGCTGCCGGCGTGGGAAAATAGCGCCGGAACAGGTTGCATCGGCGGTCGAGCAACGAGGGTCTGGATTTGGGACGAAAACGGCAAGCCGGTCTCGAAAATCCAGTTGCGAACCACCTGGAATGTTCTTATGGGTGAAACCGACACAGACGGACGCTGCCAGATAAGCTACAACACAGGCATCGGCTTCGACCTTGTGTGCGTAGATGACAAGGGTTCCACCAGTGACATTGCGTATTTGATGACTTCAGAGCTTGAACCCTGCCGAAACTTTCACTCATACGAGGTAGGTTTTCTCTACAAAACTTCGATAACGAACCGCGGCACTTTTGATACTACACTTTACGGCACCTGGCCGCAAATGAACGGCTATTGTGACGGGGCTCCTTATACGAAGAGTCTCGCCTACAATAGCGTGGATTACAAAGATTACTGGTCCGACCAATCGTATTGGGGCAATTGGCAGAATCCGCCTTCATATTTTGGCCAGACTTTTGTGGCTACTGGAGATAGAGTAGTTGCCGTGCGTGTGCAGGGGACCGTGGGCGGCAACAATACGCTTGATTGGAAGCTGCGAATAGTAACCTTTCCTATGTTGAAGCAGGTGGGGCCAATCGTTTCGGTTCCAGAGCGATTTCCCTTCGGCTGGGAGGCCTTCTGGGGCGTCAACGACTGCCCTGTAATACCAGGCCAAACTTATATGGTTCAGGTCTGGCGGGACGGCGGCGGTATGAATATCTTTCATATTACCAAGAATGTATATCCTTATGGTCAATACTACGAGGGGACTACAGCTTATCCCGGCTTTGACCTCAATGGGCACATCTGCTGTATGAATCACTCTTTTCGGCGAGCGGCGGATTTCAACGGAGACGGATATGTGAACCTCAAAGATTTTTGCAAGATAGCACAATACTGGTTGGAATACGAGCAATCTGTTGACATCGCTCCGCCTCCTCTTGGCGACAAAAAAGTTGATTTAATGGACATAGCTGCTCTTTGTGAAGATTGGCTGACATTCCCGGGTGTGATGGCATACTGGAAATTAGATGAGATAGAAGGCGGCATTGCTCACGACAGTATCGGTGGAAAAGATGGAACGGCTTTTGGTCAGCCGCTCTGGCAGCCACTCGGCGGGAAATTAGGCGGTGCACTTTTGTTCGATGGAGTCGATGATTATGTAAGCACGACATACGTATTGAACCCTGCCAACGGTGAGTTTAGTGTATTTACCTGGGTGAAGGGAGGCGGGCCGGGACAAGTAATTATATCTCAGATGGATGGCGGCGGCACCGGCGCAGTATGGCTTTGGGCGGACCCACTTGAGGGAAGATTGACGACAAGCTTGACGGACGGCAACCGTTTCACACCGTCGCTGATGTCACTATCTACTGTTGCCGACGGACACTGGCATTATATTGGCGTGGTCTGGGATGGGCTGAGGCGACAT
>CAZKOQ010000374.1:0-3524 GCA_964554425.1 uncultured Pirellulales bacterium
GACTAACGCCCCGGATTTGGTGATGATTTGTTATCCCTGGCAATTTCTCTGCCATATCGCACCTCTGTTTTATTCAAAGTGGAATCGCCCGTAATGTTTCTGTAAGGAAGCATTATACCGCAGGTTAGGACGATTACAACCCCAGATAAAGACATTCTGGGGTAAGCAAGCACAGAATGACAACACTGAAATAACCTCCGATTACGGCCCCTACCTACAACGTGCAGGGGCAGGCGGTTGGACGTCAGGAGAAGCTGGGGGGAAAATTGTTGCAATTTTGATGGGCGGCGGCTATGATTTAGCAGAAGTAAGCCCGCCTTACGGACCCGCCACACGAATGGCGGGCAGGTGGCAGACAAGCCCCCGCGTCCCGACAAATCGGGACAGGAGCGGGGACAAGGACAATGGCGAATGGATGAGCCGAGCGCAAAGCAAGATAAAAGTAGCGTCAAACCAGCCAGCGAGGCGGTTAGAGATTATATCGACCGCCTCAGTAACGAGCACCGAATGTTAGTGGTCCTAAAGTCGCAACTATACGATAGGACGTGGGAGCCGATGTTAGATGACCTGAAGAACCGGCTGGCAGGCAAGCCATATATATTTAAGCTCGTGAACCGAATAAAGGACGACATCGCGCGAATCGAGGAAATGAAAAAGTTTGAACAGGAGCACAATATCGACCTGGCAGATTATATCCAATTGCCGGAAAAATAGTTTTAGAATCCGCCACAACATCCTGGCGGACAAACTCCAAAAAGGAGGTCAGGGCAATGCCGAAAACAGCCGGATTTAGATTATTCTTGTTAGCGATTCTTTTAAGCGTCTGCTACACGGTAAGCAGCTTTGGCGCCGAGCCGGGTTTAGGCCATCTGGTATCGCCTCGGCTGCTCAAGCACGCCAATCTTGAAATAGCGTGGGAAGAGCAGCTCCCGCTTATGAACGGGGAAAAATTGGAGAGGATGTTTATTCTCGGCAACCATATTTACGCCCTTTCCGACCGAAATTACCTATTTTCCTTCGATAGAGAAAACGGCAAGAGAGTATTCGGCAAACCGGTTGCGCCGGCAGGCACTCCTGTCGGTGAGGTCGGGCTCTACGGCAATGAACTGATGCTTACATTCGGCAGCACGCTGATAGAAGCAGACATACTGTCCGGCACGGAGCGTAAGCCGGTTAAGATTGAATACAGCATCAAGTGCCTCCCTGCCCGCAATAGCTCATTTTACTACATAAGCGGCGTTGACAAGCGCCTGCACGTCCTCCAAGCAAAAAATATGGTCCAGGTTTTTGAGGTGGCCGCAGAGAATAATTCGGCTGTTACTTCAATCGTCGCCGACGAGGATTTTGTGGTTTTCACCACGGAAGCAGGCAACGTGATAGCAATCTCGCCCGATATGCCTGTCCGGCTGTGGCAATTTGACGCTGGCGCCGCTATTGCGGGAGCGGTCATTCGGGACCGAATGTCGCTATTTTTTGCAAGCAAGGACACCAACGTTTACCGGCTCGACATAGGCGGCCCAACTAACATACGGCTTATATGGAAATACCAGATGCCGGGTATTCTCGATAGGACACCGCAGGTAACTGAAACCACTGTGTATCAGTATGCTCGCAGTAAGGGTCTGACCGCAATAGATAAGGAAAGCGGCAGGTATATATGGTCACTGCCGGAAGGAATCGAATTATTAGCGGAGGCACAGGAGAAGGCATACGTGATTACAAAGAATAGAACCCTTACTATAATGGATAATATGGAGGCAAAAAAGCTATATTCAGTCAATTTTGCCCAGGTCTCAAAATATGCGGCCAATACAGCCGACCCAAAAATCTACATCGGCGACGAAACCGGCCGCATAGTCTGTCTTCAATCTGCGAAAGTCAGTTTTTTCATAGAATTAGTCGTAAATTGATAGTCGCCGGTCAAAATTATTCAGGACACAAGTAAGGAGAAGGAATTCAAATGGATGTGAAAATTAAAACCGCACTGATAAGTGTTTCCGACAAAACAGGCGCAGTTGAGTTTGCCAAGAAGCTCGGTGAGATGGGCGTGAAAATAATAAGCACGGGCGGCACAGCAAAAACTCTCAACGATGCCGGCGTAAACGTAGTAAGCATTGAATCGGTAACAGGATATCCAGAAATGATGGACGGCAGAGTCAAAACGCTGCACCCTAAAATACACGGTGCGATATTGGCGATGCGCGACAAAAGCGAGCACACGGCGGCGATGAAAAAGCACGGTATCGAGCCGATAGATTTGGTTTGTGTGAATCTGTATCCGTTTGAGGCGACGATTGCAAAGAGCGGCTGCACACTGGAAGAGGCAATTGAAAATATCGACATCGGGGGCCCCAGTATAATTCGCTCAGCCGCCAAAAACCACAAGTTCGTAACGGTCGTAACACAGCCGGAGCAATATAATAAAGTCATCGAAGAAATGCAGAAAACCAACGGCGCCGTAAGCGAACAGCTCCGCAGCGACTTTGCCAGAGCAGCATTCGCGCTAACCGCAACTTATGATGCAGCCATAGCAAAATACCTCAATACAAAGGCAGGCGTTGAATATGCCGATAGAATTTCGGTTGCGGCCAGAAAAGCGATGTCGCTGCGCTACGGCGAAAACCCGCATCAAAGCGCTGCATTCTATAAGCTGCCGGCAAGCGGCGAAACATCTGTAAGCAGCGGCAAGCTGTTGGTGGGCAGCACAGAGATAAGCTTTAATAATCTAATGGATGCCAATGCGGCATTTGAGCTGGTCAAAGAATTCAATGAGCCGGCAGCAGTAATCGTTAAGCACCTTAACCCGTGCGGGTGTGCGGTTGACGATGACATCTGCGTTGCATACCGCAAGGCATACGAAGGCGACGTGGTCAGTGCGTTCGGCGGAATCATCGCACTGAACAGAAAGGTGAACGTGGAGCTGGCCGGAACGATTATGGAATCTTACAGTTTATTCGGCAAGGCGCTTGGGGCAGGCGGCTTCTTCGCGGAGGTGATTGTCGCCCCTGAGTATGAAAAAGAAGCGATTGAGATAATCAGAACACTCAAAAGCTGGGGCGGCAGAGTTCGCCTTATCGAAACCGGACCAATCGACAGGACAAGAATAGATGGCAGCGAGTTTGACGTCCGCTGCATTATCGGGGGATTGCTGCTGCAAAAACGAGATTTGGCAGGGTGGGAGCCCGAAGCGCTAACGTATCCGACGAAGGCCAGGCCGACGAAGAACCAGCTTGAGGATTTAAGAATCGCCTGGCTGGTCGCCAAGCATACCAAGAGCAATACAATCGTGCTGGTCAAGAGCAAGAAGGTCCTGGGCGTAGGGGCGGGGCAAATGAATCGGGTTGAGTCCGGCCTGATTGCAATAAAGCACGCCGGCGACCAGGTAACGGGTTGTGTGATGGCCTCCGATGCGTTTTTCCCATTCCCGGACAATGTCGAGAACGCCGCCAAAGCGGGTGTCGCCTGCATGGTTCAGCCGGGCGGCTCACAGAAAGACGATGAGGTCATCGCCGCTGCCGACAAAT
>CAZKOQ010000375.1:0-3522 GCA_964554425.1 uncultured Pirellulales bacterium
GAAAAGAAGACAAACACTACTACTATTGGCAATTCTTGCAGCGGTTTTTTTTCTGTCCGCTGCAAATGCCGCTATGGTCGGAAACAGCATTTTCGGCCGCGGCGGCGGCCCAGCCCCTCCTCCTCCGCCATCGTCCGGGACGATCGGTTATTGGAAACTGGACGATGGCGCCGGCAACATCGCCCTTGACTCAAGCACCTACCATAAGAACGCCATAGTAAATGGCAATCCGTCTTGGCTTCTTACAGGAGGCCGCATCAATGGCGCCCTGCAATTCGACGGCATCAACGATTACCTGAGCACCCCATTTGTTCTCAATCCTGTAGCAGGACCTTTTAGTGTCCTTCTATGGGTCAAGACTAAATGCCCGGGAAAACCTATAGTATCTCAGACCGATGGCTACGGCTCAGGACGAATCTGGCTCTGCACCGACACATTTCACGGAAAACTTATGACATCGTTGACCGGCGGCGCCCGATTTCCCATTCCATTGATATCAAGCAGCGTTATCACCGATGATAAGTGGCATCATATCGGCCTGGTCTGGGACGGCTCACGAAGGTATCTGTATGCTGATGGGGCACAGGTGGCTGCAGATGCAGACATAGTTGGCCCACTCTACAGCGCAGATGGCGAACTCCGCTTCGGCGCGGGACAAAAGCTTGATGCTAACGATTTTATGCCCGGTCTGCTCGATGACATACGCATCTGCAATCGCGCCCTAATCGCTACGGAAGTGTCTTCACTCGTCGCCCAGACGCCACACCTTAGCAACGATACGGTCAGTAGCCTTCTGGTCGCACCCAATGTCTTATACGTCAACACCCCTGCTACCTTTTCAATCACAGCCCTTAACATCGCTGACCACAGCGCGGCACAGGTTCCCGTGACAATCTCGCTTCAAACCGACCCTTTGAACCTTCTGCAATTATTCGAAGGTAATACCGACGACTGTGGTAAACTCGCTGCGCAATTCGACATACCTGATGTCGCGCCGGGCACTTACACACTGGAGGTCAAAGTCGGCGGCGTTGAATATCCTATTACCCCCAATGTCCAGATACTCCGGAAGCCGATGCTGCTGATTGAGACCGATAAACCAATTTACAAGCCCGGCCAGACAATCCAAGGCAGGGTCATTGTGCTGACCAACCAGCTGAGACCGAGCGTTTCAGAAGTAAATGTGGAAATCACGGACGGCAAGGGAGTGAAGATATTCCGAAAACCTCTGACAACAAACTCTTTTGGGGTGGCACCATTCAAACTCGACCTTGCCAGTGAGCTTAATTTCGGAACCTGGAAAATCACAGTTGAATGCGGCTCGGCATCAAGCAATATTGATGTGCGCGTCGAAAAATACGTGCTGCCGCGATTTGAGGTCAAGCTCGACACCAGCCGAGACTATTTCCTTGTCAACGAGCAAATCACAGGAAGCGTCAATGCAAACTACTTCTTCGGTAAACCTGTTGATGGAACGGTTGAAATCCGTGCCAGCCGCTATGTGGGAGTTTGGGAAATCTTTGCAACCTATAACGCAACCTTATTAAATGGAAAGGCGGACTTTACTTTGCCGGCGGTAGGGTATGTGAGCGGCACATCCGGCGCGAGTGGCGCCGGCAGCGTCCAGCTTGAAGTTACTGTTACAGATACATCAAACCACGAGGGAAAAACAATCAAGCTCATAAAAATAGTCAAATCAACTATTCAGAATCAGCTCATACCTTTAACGCCGTCAATCACGCCGGGCCGGCCCTTCGATGTTTTGGTAACCGCCAAAACGCCGGACGGTCAACCATTAGCTGCCCGGGCTGAAATAACCGCATACTATTATGACCAATATTGCAGCAGAATATCCCAGGAAACCGTCCAGCTTCCAAATGTTGACGGTTCAGCGGTCGCATCGTTCAATGCCCCTGCAAAAACGGCCTGGGCCTGGTTAAAAAGCTCTGCTTCAAGAAACGGAGTAAGCACAGAAACCGAACTGACGATTTGTGCGGCATATTCGCCTACCGATAGTTTCCTGCATCTTAGCCGAGATTCCAAAGCCCCCATCAATGTGGGTGACATCGTTACGATTGACGTATTCCGCACACATCACGCGACTATTTATTACGACGTGTTCGCAAACGGTCATACTGTATGGTCAGAGGCAACAATCGGCGACCAGATAAGATTTCAAGCCACACACCAAATGGTTCCGGCGGCGAGGGTTGTTGCATACATTATAAATCCGAACAACGAAATATCCGCCGACACTTTGCCGCTCGAAGTGACCATCAAAAATTTGGGAGAGCTAAAAGTTCAGTTTAACGCCAACCAGGTCCTGCCGGGCGAGCCGGTCAGGGTATCGGTCTCCACAAAAAAAGAGGCAATGGTCGGTTTATCTATTGTAGATGAATCGGTATATGCCCTCAACGAAGGTCGGCTCAATATGCAGGAGGTCTTCAACGAGCTGGAACGCCGGTTTATGGAGCCACAGTCCGAAACACACTCGTATAAACACACCTACGGTGCTTACGACATTTTCAAGGAGACCGGCTTTCAGATATTGTCCTCCGTCTCACTCATCGTCCCCCAAGGAAAACCCTTCTATTGGCCGCCTTCCCTACCCCCACCTCCTCCCTCGGGCAGAGGGGACCCCTCGCCACCCCCGGCACCTCCTGAACCCAATCCTCCATTGGCCGAGGTTACGCGCATCCGCCAGTTTTTCCCGGAAACGTGGCTGTGGCTGCCTGACCTGCTGACGGACTCTGATGGCGCTGCTGAAGTTGACCTGACCGCTCCAGATAGCATCACTACGTGGCGTTTGCACGCGGTTTCGACATCGGACGATGGACTGGGTATTGGTGAATCGTCTCTGCTTGTGTTCCAGGAGTTTTTCGGAGAGCCGGACCTGCCCTACGCTGTTACTCGCGGCGAGCAGTTTCCGGTGCGGATTCAGATATTCAATTATCTTGATGTTCCGCAGCTTGTTCAAGTCAAGCTAACTGAGGCCGACTGGTTTGACTTGCTTGAAGATAACACACAACAGGTTTTAGTGAACGGTAACTCCGTAGCTTTAGCATCATTTCTCATTGAACCGACAAAACTTGGGCGCAACATACTCGAAGTAACACTTCGCTCACCTCTGCGAGCCGACGCTGTGCGTAAGGAGCTTCTTGTTGAGCCAGAGGGCACTCAACGAGAGTTA
Source organism: uncultured Pirellulales bacterium (assembly GCA_964554425.1). Classification (GTDB taxonomy): domain Bacteria; phylum Planctomycetota; class Phycisphaerae; order Sedimentisphaerales; family Anaerobacaceae; genus CAYWXK01. The sequence goes on from CAZKOQ010000375.1 coordinate 3,191, forward strand.
GTTACCAACGGTATGCTTCGCGCCGGACAGACGGTTATCTTAGATGCAAATGTGCCAAAGCACTGTGTGTCCGGTTCTGAGAAACTTCTGTTAAGTATTACGCCAAGCTTGGTCGCCCAGAGCATAAACGGGATTGATGACCTGCTTCAGATGCCATACGGCTGCGGCGAACAGAATATGATATTTTTCGCTCCGGATGTGGAAATTCTCCGTTACCTCAATGCTACGGGGCAGCTTACACCGGAGGTCCGTGGAAAGGCCGAACATTTCATCAACGTTGGCTATCAGCGCGAACTTACATACCGCCGACAGGATGGCTCGTTCTCGGCCTT
>CAZKOQ010000376.1:0-3516 GCA_964554425.1 uncultured Pirellulales bacterium
AAATCTGTTTCCGCCAAACGACAGCGGACTTGCGCTATGCTCCAGCATTGTTTCCACCAAACGACTGGTCCGCCACAATCAGCTAAGTAGTAGTCTGTCACAGTTTATTTGAGGGACTGTCTCGCTGAACGAACCTGTCCTGAGCGAAGCCTGCCCTGAGTGGAATCGAAGGGTCGAAGGAGTGAAGCATCTGGCCATTGCACAGGAGATTCTTCGCGGAGTTCATCCGCCAGGCGCACGGCGGATTTATCCTCGAGCGAAGCGAAGGACTCAGAATGACATTGTTCATCATTTAACCTGTGACAAAGCAATAGCGGCGGAGCGGGCTTTGCTCCAGCATTGTTACCGCTGTGGGCGGATTCATTAGAGCAGGCGATATAAAAGGGGTGCGAAAATGATTCAGTGTAAAGAATGTGAGCTTTGTGAAGCCGGGCCGGATGGAAAAAGGATATTCAGATGCGACCCTTTTTCCAACATTAAAGAGCCGGAGTGCATAGCCAAATGGCAGCTAATCCGCCTGGATATGCTGGTGGCGAGCTACCAGGGGATGCTCAAATGGTATGGGAAGCTTGCCCCCCTGCAGGACAAAATGTTGAAATACATGCAGAGAGAGCTGGAAGACCTTGATGAAACGGAGCGTTGGAAACTGGAGAGCGAAGAGGGGGATGAAAAGGAAGAAGACGACGACGTTAATCCCCCATAAGAGACGATGGGCAAAAGACAAAAAAGGCCACAAAGACTCGAAGACACAAAGAACAATAGATGACAGAGAGCAGACAACGGAGAACAGACGAGAAACGAACCACGAATTTACCCGGCGCGGCCTTTGGCCGCAACCAAAAAAATTAGACACGGATGGACACCCGGCTTCGTTGTGCAACTACGCCGAGGCAAGCGGATTTTTTTTAGACAGGATAACAGGATTTTTTTAAGCCACAGAGGGCACAGAGAAAATTAACCACGAATCCATTCGACTCCCTCGACCCTGTTCGGGACGAGTGCGCTCAGGACAGGTTCACACAAATAAAAACAAATTTTTCAGACGCGGATTTACACAGATTAACACGGATTTTAGCCACAAAAAGGCACAAAAAACACAAAGTGAACCACGTATTAACGCAGATTGGCACGGATTTTGTTTAACCGCAGAGCATGCAGAGACCGCAGAGATTTTTTTAGACACAGATTCACCCGGCGCGGCCTTTGGCCGCAACCAAAAAAATTAGACACGGATGGACACTGATTTACACTGTTTATAAAAAGATATTCAAAAAACCCAAAGCCCAAAAACAAGAGGCAACACATTACATATCAAGAGATTATGGTAAAGCGGTATAAAAACGTGCAGAAAAAACAAGAAGTTAAAAGATTGTAGTACGTATTGACACAGATTAACACGGATTTTAGCCACAAAAAGGCACAAAAGTAAGAAAGGGGTTTCGCCGCAGGCGTTTGAAAAACGCCTTACAGGTCATAGCCGAATCTGCCCTCGATACGGGTCCACCACAGGCGGACAAGGTATCTGCGGTCAGCTTTTCGGTTTTGCCCCTCGGCTGGATGTTACCAGCCAGCGGCGAAGTCATAGTTCAAGTAGAGAATGGTGAGTAGTGAGTGGATTCCGGCGACGGCGGATCCCTGCTAACTGCTTGCAGGAGCAGGCAAGTCGGCCGACAGGCCGTGAAGGCATTTGGCCAGCCGCCTTCTGCCCCAAAACTAAATCCGCCATACGGAGCGGCGGATAAAAATTCACCTGCCACATTGGTCAATCCCCTCTTAATAAAAGTTAAGATATAACGTCACTTAGTTTAGTAACTGGTGCTTTGAACTCCACATCCTTAAAGTTCTCAAAATGTTTCCGTCCACACTTGATTTTATCTTGTTCGTTAGGTGTCAAGTCATCTAATCGGGTTGTGCCTTTTGTCTCTGCAACAAAGTATATTCTCTTGTCATTTTCAAAGACAATCGCCCAATCGGGGTTATATGTTCCCAGGGGTGTTTCAATCTTAAACCAGAAAGGCAGTTTGAAATAAAACTTTACGTCATCTCGCTTTTCGCACTCTGCCGTGAACTCCCTTTCGATGGCGCTGTCAACTTCAATGTAGTCGTAAATAGTTTTATCTTTTTTCGCAACTTTAAACAGATCATCAAGATAGCCAGAGAGTTCTTCGCTCTCAAAAAGCATCTGGTCCCAGTAAGAACCGGCTATTTTTTCATATTTAATCCCGTCAACCATCATCTCACGCAGCACATTTATAATTTCTTCAGATACCTTATCCATAAACTTCTGGGGATTGATAAAAACATCCTCGATTCTGCCGGATTCAATCAGAATACGGCAAATTGTATCACGGGTTAGCCTTGTTTTGCCCTGGATATATGAAAGAATATCAGGAATACCGTGTATTTCGCCGAAAAGTTCTTTTCCTGATTGCGATGTCAATTCTGCTTTAACAGAAGCCGCATCTATTTCGATGTCTGCTTTGCTTCTTATAAGCTTTGGCCTGGAAACAGCAATATCCTTGATTTTCTTTCCGGCACGCTTTATAAGTTCGCCTGTATCATAATCAACGCTATAACGGGTTTTCTGCTTTATCTTATCCCATAAAACCTTGAAGTTCTCATCGAGAACAAGATTTTTTGTAAGTTTTATCTGTTTCTTTTTACTCTTGTCTTTTATCCTGCCGCCATCGAATTTAACGCCGCATTCATCTTCAATTTCTACCTGCAACTGCCGTGCAAACTCCTCATAATGCTGGTTTGCCGTTACCGTAAGGATATTTATTGTTTCGTCGAATACCCGCTTGCCTTGGCTGTCAACAGGCAGGCGCAGACCTCTGCCTATTTCCTGCCGTTTTTTCAGTGTTGACTGGGTCTCATTTAATGTGCATATCTGAAAGACGTTTGGATTATCCCATCCCTCGCGCAATGCCGAATGCGAAAAGATAAATTTCAAAGGCACATTGATATCAAGCAGCCGCTCTTTATCCTTCATTATCAATTGATACGCTGAATCATCATCCTGACTTTCCCTGCCCTCGCTTGAATCCTTCCAGTTTCCTTTTTTATCCTGCGCAAAATAACCGTTATGAATCTGCTCAACTTTATATTCTGCAAGCCCCCTGTATTTAGGCGATTGCCTCAGTTTTTCGTAAATCTCCTCAAACCACAGGGCAAGTTTTCCTTTTACAGGATTTTCATTTTCATAATTTCTGTAATTAGCCACTCTATCAATAAAGAACAGCGTCAAGACCTTTATGCCCTTGCCTTTGAGCCGCAGTTCCTTCTCGAAATGGTTTTTTAGCGTGCTTTCAATCTGAAACTTCATTATTTCATCTGTCAAACCGCCCTGTTTCTGGCCGAGATAAAGAATAAGGCCGTTATTGAAAGCTATCGAGTTTCTGTCAATTTCACTTACGATAAAACCCTCCTTATACAAATCCCTTTTATTTGACTTTTCAAACAGGTCATCGCCGATTGAAACATTAACATCCTTCTTTAAAACGCCTTCTTTGGCAT
>CAZKOQ010000377.1:0-3490 GCA_964554425.1 uncultured Pirellulales bacterium
ATATGGTACTCACTATCCCAAGACGATGGTGTCCGCTTCTGCGAGTGTCCGAACTGCAGGGCCCTTGACCCGGGGGCTGTGGACGTAACCATGCCAAGCGTCCCGCAGATCACCGACCGCCTGGTCAACTTCTATAATAAAGTCGTGACAGAACTGGTGAAGGAGTATCCTGACAAGTACTTCGCATTCCTGGCTTATATGGGTTCCGTCGCGCCGCCCCGAAGGGGAAAGCTGCACCCCCACCTGATGCCTGTGATTGCCCCCTATTTTTACTCACGCTACCACGCAATCGGCTCACCCAAATCGGAGACGATGCAAGCCCTTCAGGAGTATATCGGAGACTGGAGCAAATGCTCAGAGAACCTTGGCTATTACAGCTGGGCCTTCAACCTGGACGATCTTATATCGCCCTACACCCGGGAAACCCAGACCCGCCACGATATACCGTTCCTGGTCCGGAATAACACCGGGATGGTGTGCATGGAGACAGTAAACGTCTGGCAGAATCTTCTGCCCTATTACTACCTGCTCGCCAAAATGAATATTGATCCAAACGTTAACTCTGATGCCGTGGTTGACGAGTTCTACAAAAATTTCTTCGGCCCGGCGTCGTCCGATATGAAAGCCTACATGGACATGCTGGACAGGGCGTACTCCGGCCAGGATTATGAGGTCGGTGGACAGTGGGTGGTGCCTATCGTCTTCACGCCTGAGTTTATGAAGAAGGCGGATCAGTATCTGTCCTCTGCCGAAAGGAAGACGGCCGGAGACAAAATTCTCCAGAGGCGTGTAGAGATGTGGCGGTTCGGCTACAACAATGTCCGGATATTTCTGCGGATAATGAACGAGATAAACGAGTGCGAGTTCCAAAAGGTCTTCGATGACGCCGAAGGATTCACCAAGCATCAGCAGGACATGATGAGCAAGAATCCGTACGCCGTCTCGCGGCACAGCTTCGCCTACTCCTGGAAGGTCCTCTGGAAAGACCACATCGACTACTGCGCCCGGAAGTTAAAGGGCGGCAGGATCATCTACAAGTTCCCCGACCAGTGGTATGCCTTCCCCGACTACTCGGGTATAGGGAAGGTAGGGAGGCTGTACAGTCCAGAGTTTCCTCTGACCAGATGGATAAGGCTGAAAACCTATAGCGAGACGATAGGTCAACAGAAGTTGAACTTGTTCAGAGGAACCATCTGGTACAGGAACAACTTCAAGCTGAGCCAGGAAGACCTGGGTGAGAAACTCCATCTGCTTTTCGCCGGGGCAGGCAATAACATCACCGTCTACATCAATGGCAAGCAGGCCGCCCCTCCGACGTATGAACTCTTCGTGGCTGTTGATCTTGAAATAACCGATTTTGTCCATGCCGGCGAGAACATTGTTGTCTGCTCCGTCGACAATTCCGACCAACCCAACACTGGTGTTGGCGGGTTGATGCACCCGGTGGTCCTGTACGTTCCCGCGGAGGAAACCGGAACAAGCAAGTAAGGGGAAGGCCGGCAGCCATAAGCCACGGCTTGGCAATTTCGATGGCGATGATAGCCCAGTCGTCCCTGAAAAATGATTTATATCTTTGCCAGGTATGGAATTGTTTTTTAAAACTGAAACGCTAAATTGAATTGGAGGCCAGTCATGACACGGTTAAAGAACAACCTTTTCGCAATGCTGGTGAGTGTTGTACTCATCAGTGGAAACGACTTGTTGTTCGGTTCCGAGTATATCACTCGGTTACCCCTCATCAAGAAGGACGTGACTACGGGTTTCTCCAACGGGGGCTGGAAGTACGACCGTTATAAGAACCTGCAATCACTGGATGCGCACGCGAGTATTACCGTAGCTGACATCAAGGGACCTGGGATTATCAAACATATCCATACCACGCGGCACATTCCGCCGGATTTGATGCCCCGGGGTATCGTTCTTGAGATTTATTTTGATGACGCCCAAGAGCCTGCAGTGCATAGTCCTTTGGCTGACTTTTTCGGCGATGGTTGCAATGGTCAGAGTGAGAACTTCAGTTCCTTGTTGGTTGAATGTGCCCCCTGGAGTTACAACTGCTATTTCCCCATGCCCTTCAAGGAAAGAGCCAAGGTTGTTTTGCGCAATGATACCGACAAAAATGCCATGAATTACTCCTATGTGGAATGGGAGACATTACCGGAATGGAAACCAGACATGGGTTATTTTCATGCCACTTATAACCGAGAAGTGTTCCAGCTTACCAAAAATACCGATAAGACCATGTTTGAAGTCAAAGGCTCCGGGCACATCATCGGTCGACAATACAGTGTGTCCAGCAACGAACAGATTTTTGAGAGTTTTGGTTTCATCATGGAGGGCAACAACGAGATAGATATCGATGGGCAGAAAAGAGCCATCGATTATCTGGGGACGGAGGACTCCTTTACCTTCAGTTGGGGTTTCAAGGGAAAATTCGCCGGATTGCGCGCGGGAATGCCCTTGGCCAAGGTTGACGGTGAAACCAATCTACTATCAATCTACCGCTTTCACGACCACATGCCCATCCGTTTCAACAAGGAGCTGCGCTGGCACATTAACTGGCAGCAGGAGAAGGGATTTGCGGCCCGACCGGATTGGGATATTGCCGTGGGCGATGACGGCTGCTGGGTGGACTATGCCACCGTGTATTATTGGTACCAGGATAAGCCCGGGGGATTCAAGCATAGTTCTTTACCTCCGGTGGCTGAGCGGATGAAGGTGTTATCAAGGCCTTCGAAAAAGCATGTCGCTAATATGGATGAAGTTTTGAAGACCAATATTGAGGTTGATCCACAATTGACCAATACCTTTTCTGGGCTGGAGGATATGAAAAGGGTAACCATTCGAAATACTTTCACCGATATATATCCGCTTTATATCGACAAGCCCGAGCCAAAGGGCGGCCATCCAGGTAATCCCAACCCGGGCCGAACGGGTATTATTGCCGTTCATCCCAAAGATGTATTTAATCCATGCGTAATACTGCGGAAGGTCGCTATTCCGATGGGTGGGAGTTGCTCACTACGCGTGGTTACCTCTGGAGATCCGTATGAGGCGGTGCACAACTGCGAGTTCATTCTGCAAGCAGGGATCCATGATGGAAAGGAAATAGCCTGGTTCGACAAGGAAGTGGTTGAGTCGGGAGTGGAACCATCGGAGGACAATTGGCGAACGCTCGAATACAGCTTGAAAGAGTATTCAGGTAAAACAGTGACTATAATCATTACCGTTGCCTCCGGAGGCCCCAATGGGGATTGGGCCAATGAAGAGGCCTTCTTTGATGAGATAAGCGTGATCAAAAATTAGTAACTTATTGTGCAGATGATTATGTTTATATGAACGATAGCGGTTAAATGAACGTGAAGTAGCTCAGGAAAGCTACTTGACCAGGTCAACCGATACACAAAAAAGATTTCTTCGGTTTATCTTGAGCGCATAGGAATTTGTATTGGGTAGTTTTTTGCCTAAATGGCAGCATCGAATGGAGTCG
>CAZKOQ010000378.1:0-3463 GCA_964554425.1 uncultured Pirellulales bacterium
ACCGCCGCGCCCGTCTGGCCATCCGGTACATCCTGCACAGTAACACTGTATTACCTATCCCGGGCCTGAACAGCACCCATCAGGTCGATAACGTGGCCGAGGCCGTGATGGAACGCAGGGAACTCGACCTCAAAGAGAAGGCCGAGTTGGAAAACGCCGCAGCCGAAACGTGGACTAAACTGCCCCCGAATTATCAATGGCTCAAGGATTGGGAATACGTCTAATCGTATTACTTCAGCCGATTAAGTATTCACCATAAAGAAAACAATGGTGCCTATCTCGCCGATTAGATTGCTGCTGTAGTAAAAAATATGAAATACCGTTTCTCGATGCTTATTCTGGTGGCTGTACTCGTTGCCGGAACGGCGTGTGAGCAAACAAAGGTCAAGCATAAGCCGCAGACAGGCACGAAACCCAAGACAAACCAGGAACCCACAACAGTTTATAAGCCGCCGCTGCTCCTTGATGATGGAATGGATGTCGGTTTGCCGGACAAACCTGTAGCTGACAATAGTCGCTGTTACGTTTGCCACCTGAACTACATCCAAGAGGATATTGCTGTTATCCATTCGAAGGCCAACATCGGCTGTGCAGATTGCCACGGTGATTGTGATGCCCACATTGCCGATGAGTCCTGGGCCTCAGGCGGCAATGGCACACCGCCCGGTATCATGTATTCTCTGGAGAAGGTCAATCCGTTCTGTTTGGGCTGTCATACCAAAGACAATATCGACGTCGAACAACACAAACCTCTATTCGCCGGTACTGCCAAAGAAAAGTATTGTACCGATTGTCACGGTGACCACCGCTTAGAACATCGCAGATGCAAATGGAAATAGACTTGCCGATGTATGCCTGCTATTTTTATATGGCAAGCTCTACGACCTGATTTTAACCAGCTATCGTTGCATGACCTGCAAAAGTTATGCGCGAACAGTTGCAGTTTAAGGATGTTTTTGGTATTCTAAGCGTTCGATAGGTTTAGAAGTGTTGCAAAAGAGTTATGATATGCCCGATTCAGATTGGGATGTATAGTTGAGGTGCTGTTTTTTATTTCCCCTATACTAAGGAGGTCTTTATGAAACGGTATAGACTATTGATTCTGGTTTTGTGTGCCGCTGTGGTTGGTTTTAACGTACTTCTGGTTTATTCTGGTGAGCAAAACAAGGCCAGCGATGAGTTCCGCCGACAGTTTGTCAAGAACTTCCAGCGCATGTCGCTGAACACAACAATCGGCGACGCGATGATGTTGCGAATTCTGGTCGAAAGTATGAAGGCCAAGCGCGGGGTCGAAGTGGGGTCGGCCAACGGCTTCGGAGCCATCAATATGGGAATAGGTTTCGAGAGGACTGGAGGCCACCTTTATACGCTTGAAATCGACCCGCAGATGGTGAAACAATGCCGGGAAAATTTGCAGAAGGTCGGCCTGGAGAACACGGTTACCTCCATAGAAGGAGATGCTCTCAAGACACTGGCGCAACTGGAGGGCGAGTTTGACTTTGCCTTTCTCGATGCGCGAAAGGAGGATTATCTTAAATATCTCAAGCTGCTCGAGCCAAAGCTAAAACCTGGTGCCGTGATAGTCGCTGACAATGTCATTCGCTCCGCCAATGAGATGAAGGATTTTCTGGATTACGTCAAGGAAAGCCCCAACTACGATACGGTTATTATCCGGGCCTCCATGGAGAAAGGGGATGGCCTGTCGGTCAGCTATAAAATCAAGTAGTTGTTCTCTCAACAAGTGGGAGGTAAAAATGAGCAAGAACAATCAAAAAAATAGCAGTGTCTATAACCACATCAGTCGCCGCGGCATCCTCCGAATGGCCGTCGGTGCCGGTGTTGGCGGTGCCGCAGCTCTAACCCTTAATTCCTGTGCGGCCGTCAACAAACGTATTGAACGAGTAGCTGCTAAAGGCCGAATCAACCAGTCTGTCGCTTACTGGTGTTTCGAGAAGTCCTGGGATGTTGAGCAGACCTGTCAGATTGCCAAAGAGCTTGGTTGCAAAAGTGTGGAATTGGTTGAGCCGCAACATTGGCCTATCCTCCGCAAGTATGGTCTTGTATGTGCTATTGTTAGCAGCCACGGTTTTGATAAAGGAATGAACAACCCTAAGTATCATGATATGTGCCTGGGAAAACTCCGCGACTCAATTGACGCCTGCTCGCAGTACGGCTTCCCCAGCGTTATAACCTTCACCGGCTTCCGGGAAGATATTCCGGATGACATAGGAATCAAAAACTGCGTCAACGGTTACAAACAGATAATCGGCTACGCCGAAAAGAAGAAGGTCAATCTGTGTCTTGAGATTCTAAACAGCCGGGTGAATATCGAAATGAAAGGCCACCCCGGCTACCAGGGCGACCACTCCGATTACTGTATGGAGATTGTCAGGGGAGTCGGCTCGCCGAGAATGAAGCTGCTGTTTGATATCTACCACGTCCAGATTATGGACGGCGATATTATAACTCGCATCCGCCAGTACAAAGACTACATTGGGCACTACCATACTGCCGGCAATCCGGGTCGCCGTGAGCTCGACGACAAGCAGGAAATTAACTACATACCCATAATGCAAGAAATCGCGCGGACAGGTTACACCGGCTATGTCGGCCAGGAGTTCGTTCCGACCGGCGACCCCCTGAAGGGTCTCAAACAAGCTGTTGCACTCTGTGATGTGTAGCTTATCAGTCGCAACGTGTAGAAGGTCTCTTTCTTGTCGGTGCCAAAATAGAAGGTGACGCCCAATTTTCTTACATTATTGCCCTTATGGATGTAAAATAACAGGGCATTCAACACCGTGCGATGTCTGATGATTTGTATTTTATTTGGTCGTATCATATTGCGTCTGTAGCTCAATTGGATAGAGCATCGGTCTGCCGGCCAGCCCGTTCCGAACGGACGATTGGCTGTTGGAATAGTGGCGTTATGGTGATGGTGCCTGAGCAGTTACGATATGTTTACAAACTGCCAAGTCCCAAAAGGAGTCTGGCCGATGAGAAAACACATTGTTCAGTTGATTCTATTTGTGGTTGTTGCACTGGCAGCGCCGGTGCATCCGGCGTTTGCCCAGCAGGCCGGCCCAAACAACCCCCAGAAACAAACTGGCAAAAGCCCAGTGAAGGTCTTTATTCTGGCCGGCCAGTCGAACATGGAGGGCCAGGGCGTTGCCGACCTTGAAGGAAAGAACTACAACGAAGGCAGAGGCACGCTCAACTTTTGTCTGAAGGATCCCGCCAAGGCCCCCCTCTACAAGCACCTCAAGGACGACAAAGGCCAGTGGACGGTGCGTGATGATGTCTGGGTTTGGTACAAGCCTGAGAACGGCCCAGTTAAATCTGGCCCTCTCACCCTCGGCTTCACCGTCTATGGCGGCAAACACCACTTTGGTCCCGAGCTGCAGTTTGGCCATGTTATGGGCAACTACTTCACCAACCAAGTTTTGCTCATCAAAACCGCCTGGGG
>CAZKOQ010000379.1:0-3458 GCA_964554425.1 uncultured Pirellulales bacterium
TGATGTCGCCGAACATATTGCCTGTAACAATCACATCGAACCACTCCGGGTTCTTTACAAACCACATACACGTTGCATCCACGTGATAGTATTCCCTTTTTATATCGGAATAGTCGCGATTGCCCATTTCGTGAAAAGCGCGTTCCCACAGGTCGTAGATGTAGGTCAGCACGTTGGTTTTGCCGCACAGAGCTAATGTATTATTTTCACCTCTGCCGCGTGCCTTTTTGCCGTATTTGCGGGCGTATTCGAATGCGTATTTTAAGCACCTATCCACCTGAAATCGCGTATAGACCGCCGACTGCACCGCCACCTCCTGCGGCGTCCCTTTCATTGTAAAGCCGCCCGTGCCGGTGTAAGCATCGCCGGTATTCTCACGCACAACCACAAAGTCAATATCGTCAGGCCCCTTATCCTTTATCGGCGTCTCCACACCCGGATACAGCCGAACAGGCCGCAGGTTTATATACTGGTCCAGCGCAAAGCGAAGCTTTAGCAGTATCCCCTTTTCTAATATCCCCGGCGGAACATCCGGATGACCGACTGCACCCAATAGTATCACATCGAACTTGCGAAGCTCTTCGATGGCGCTATCCGTCAGGGTCTCGCCGGTTCTTTTGTATCTTTCGCCGCCGAAGTCAAAGTTCGTCAAATCGACCTTGAATTTGAACTTGCCCGCAGCGGCTTTCAGCACCTTCACCGCCTCAGCTATCACCTCTGGCCCAGTTCCATCACCAGCTATTACAGCTATCTTATAACTCTTTGCCACGTCTTGTCCCCTTTCTTAACCACGGATTAACACAGATTTTCACGGACTATTTTCCCCATACTTATAAAAACACAGTAATTGTAGGGTGTGCTCTGCACACCAAAATTGTTTCTTCTTTTTTTACTTTTTACTTTTTTACGTCATTGCGAGGCCGCCGTAGGGGGCCGAAGCAATCTCTTTTCGTTTCCTTTAACTTTTCCCCTTTTCAAGATTGTCAGCGTGTTTAAAAAGCTTATGCGACCATAGATCGATATACTCTATGTCATCTACGATATGGCCAATTGCTTTTAACTCTTCTTTGATTTTGTTAAGTCGTTTGGTAATCCGATATTGCATTTTCTCTGCTTCTGTTTTTTTGCCTCTGCTCATAATATTTCCCCAATTATCATCTTACTATTTTCTCTTCGTTCTCCGCGTGCTCTGCGGTGAACAATCCTTGGTTTCTTTTTTTATGTGTTCTAACAACCCGCCGTCGTTGATTATCTCTAATGCAAACTCCGGCAGCGGATTGAACTTTATATCAATACCAGTTGTCCTGTTTTTAATCAAGCCGGCTTTGTAATCAATTTCGACCTCATCGCCATCTTTGATTTTTCCGAGTGCATCCGGCGACTCAATCAAATAATATCCGCAGTTGATTGCGTTGCGATAGAAGATTCGCGCGAAGGATTTTGCGATTACCGTCCCAACCTTCGCCCCTCGGATGGCCCAGATGGCGTGCTCTCTGGATGAGCCACAGCCGAAATCCTCGCCTGCTACAATTATATCGCCCGTCTTGACTTTCTTCACAAACTCTTTATCCAGCCCCTCCATACAGTGCTTGGCCAGTTCCGCTTCATTATCGGTGTTTAAGTACCTGGCCGGTATAATCTCGTCCGTATTTATATGGTCTCGTTTATATACGTGTGCTACACTCATCTTTATAACCTCAGATAAAATTTAATCTCTCAATTGTAATATTTATGTGCCTAAAGGCACTGGTCCCTTTTATAAACGTGTGCTCTGCTCATTTGTACTCATCTCATCGAATCAAAATCATCGAATACCACCATTTTCTCACCTTCTACTTACAACTCATCAATCCTTCTTTGAATCTCTTCAGCGGCCTCCCGTCTTCCAATGCTTTTGAATAGCTCCACTGCCTTTTGCAAATACTCTCGCGCCTTTTCCTTATCTCTACGTTCTATGTAAATCCACCCAAGTTCAAGGTATCCTATCGCTGCGAACTTCAGCTTCCCCATTCTCTCGTTGATCTCCAGCGACTTTCGAATCATCTTTTCCGCCTTGTCAAGCTCGCCCTTCAGTCTGTAATTCGTGCCGAGGTTAAAATACACCATTTGCAGCGCGTAATCATCCCCTGCCTCTTCATAAATCCTCAGCGCCTTAAGATGCATCTCCTCTGCTTTATCATACTCACCTCGCTCACCATAAACCCACCCGAGACCATCATAATCACGCGCCATCCTCTCTCGGTCGTCTATCTTCTGGTGAATATCCAGTGCCTTACGATACATCTGCTCGGCCTTGTCAAACTCGCGTCGGTCCAGGTAGAGATGGCCAAGATTTCCATAGTCACGAGCCATTCCTTGCTGGTCGCCCTTAGCTTCGCTAATCCCCAGCATCCTTAAATGCTCCTGCTCTTCTAACTTGTCGGATTCACCATTCGCCTGCCGACACTCCCCACACCTATTCTTCCTCATATTATTTCCTCTTTCAATGTCATTCCTGCGAACGCAGGAATCCGTTTTGCTTTTAACTTTTTACTTTTAATCTGTGTAATCCGCGATTAAATAAACTTTCTTGGGTCGGTTAGCTTGCCAGCAACTGCGCTTGCTGCTGCCGTGGCTGGGCTGGCAAGATATACTTCACTTGCCGGGTCTCCCATTCGGCCGACAAAGTTTCTGTTTGTTGTGCTGACGCATTTTTCGCCGGCGGCCAGCACGCCCATAAACCCGCCTAAGCACGCCCCGCAGGTCGGCGCAGCGATTACGCACCCGGCCTCGTAAAATATATCGAACAGCCCTTCGTCATCTGCCTGTTTCCAGATTGTCGGCGTAGCCGGCACGACTATTGTGCGAATGGCTACCTGCCTTCCCTTGAGAATTTTCGCAGCGATTCGTAAATCCTCGATTCGCCCATTTGTGCAGCTTCCGATATACGCCTGGTCCATCTTTTTGCCTGCGCATTTCTTGATAGGCACAGCGTTGCTCGGCAGGTACGGCAGGGCGACCATCGGCTCTATCTTTGAGCAGTCAAATTCCTCGACCGCAATATACTCAGCGTCCTTGTCGGATTCGTAAATCCTGTAACCCTTTTTATCTCTTAGATGCGAATCGAGATATTTCTTTGTAACCGCATCGAAACCGATGATGCCGTTTTTCGCGCCCGCTTCGATAGCCATATTCGTCATTGTCATTCTCGCCTCCATCGACATCTTTGCCAAAGCTGGCCCGACAAATTCCATCGCCCGATAGAGCGCGCCATCCACGCCGACCCTACCTATAACGGCGAGGATAACATCCTTACTATACACGCCGGGCGAAAGCCGACCATTTAGGATAAACTTCATCGAGGCCGGCACCTTGAACCATAATTTCCCCGTTGCAATCGCCGCTGCCAAGTCGGTTGACCCGACACCTGTGCTGAATGCCGCAAATGCCCCATAAGTGCAGGTATGCGAATCGCCGCC
>CAZKOQ010000380.1:0-3406 GCA_964554425.1 uncultured Pirellulales bacterium
ATTTACTCCGTTTAATTTATTATAAATCAGCCGCAGAAGCAACAGAAAGGTTTGGTAATTATCAAACCGCAGATTTTGCCACAGAGTTTACAGAGTGGTTCAATATTGTCATTCCCGCGAAGGCGGGAATCTATTTTTTCTGCGAGCCACGAATCACGGATTGTGGCGGATTTGCACTTCGCAGCGATTTCGATTTGACGGGGATGGTGGTTTGATATATCGTATAGAATCAAACAAGCAGGACGGCTTCGACGTTTTTCCGATGTGGAGAATCGCTTATGATCAAATTAACGCATTTATATTGGTCAGAGAGATTTGTTAGTCTGACTTCGGCGTTCTCGATAGGATTTTTGGTTGGAATGAACTATCCGGAAGCGCAAGTTCTCTACTGGGTTGGCGTAATCCTAATTTGCGCCATAGCAAAGGTTGAACTCCACCATTGGGCCAGAAAACTGCAAAAGCGAGAGGAACAACAAACCGGCTCTGGTACCTGAAAAAGGAGGGGGGGCGGTCTTTGCTATTCTATTGGCTTTTGTATTGAGGATTTGACTTTTGTTTCCAGTGAGCAGAATTTTGTTGCCTGTTATTTTATTTCTACACCAAGTTCTTTCAATGCTGTCCGGACCTGCTTTTGCACTCGCTGGGCGATTTTAACTGCCCTTTGTGCCTCCTCTTTCGTAACAACGGTATCTTCACCCGGATAACGGGTGGTAATTACATACTGGGTTAGTTCTTCCGCATCCTCAAGTTCCTTTGGCCAGTCAGCGTGTTCACTGCATAATTCAAGCAGAGTGGATATGTTATGGGTGTAGGGGAAATCTACGCCCCGGTAAACCAAGTATGCTTTGAGATATTTCTCGGCACATTGCTGGGCGTGATATGAGATTAGGCGATATGGGGGTTCTTCATCGCCTGGTAGATTCATCGCGCCAAGTGCAAGTTGAAGGTCCTCATCGGCGTGAGCGAACCATTGCCCGACTTTACGAACAACTTCTTCTTTAGGTGTTTTCATAAAGAACCTTCCCTTCTCGCCAGGCAGGCCGGGCAATTGTGCCGGGTATGTGACGGTCCCGCTCAAATTCCTCCGGTGTCAAAATCACTATATCTCTTGCCAGTTTAAGGCCACGCAAGGCCCTATCCATTTCCAGCATTAACTGCCGGCGTTTACCTTCGAAAAGACATATAACTAATATATCCACGTCGCTGCGGTCATCGGCTGTTCCTCTTGCCTGCGAGCCGAAAAGAATGATTTTGCTGGGGTGAAAGCCATTAACCAGCCGCTCTTTGACTGCGTATAAAAGTTCATCGCTAATCATAGACACAATTATAAACTGCAAGGGGGCAGAACTTCAAATGCTTTTGCGAGCAGTTTTGCTTAGGACTATTTGTCGGCAATCTCGTTCCGAATCTGGTTTAACAAATTTATCGCCTCGATAGGCGTCAAATTATCGATGTCCGTTGATGCCAGTTTCTCAAGAACGGATTTATGTTTTTGGACAAATAGCAGGTCTTTGTTGGTTTCTTTTGTTTTGTGGCGGGAGAGGTGCGAGCCGGTTGCTTCCTTCTCGAAGGTGCTCTCTAATTCTTCTAAGATTTCTTTTGAGCGGTCCAGAATTGATTGCGGAACGCTGGCTAATTTTGCGACGTGGATGCCATAACTTTTGTCGGTCCCGCCGGGTAAGATTTTATACAGAAAGACGACCTCATCCATCCATTCGCGGACGGCCACGTTGCAGTTTTTGATATTGGTAAATAGCTCCGCAAGTTCGGTTAGCTCGTGGTAGTGCGTTGCAAAGAGCGTTCGGCAATTTATCTTGTTTGCGATGTGCTCGGTAATCGCCCAGGCCAGTGCCAGGCCATCGTAAGTGCTTGTGCCGCGACCGACCTCATCGAGAATGACAAGCGACCTTTCGGTGGCGTTATTTATAATGTTTGCGGTCTCGGTCATCTCAATCATAAACGTGGATTGCCCCCGTATAAGCTCATCTGACGCTCCTACACGCGTAAATATTCTATCGACCAGACCTATCTGTGCATCTTTAGCGGGGATAAATGAGCCGGCCTGTGCCATCAGCACAAGAAGCGCTACCTGCCTTATATATGTGCTTTTACCGCTCATATTAGGGCCTGTGATAACGAGTATGTCGCCTGCCCCGCCGCCTATCTCAATATCATTAGGCACAAACTCTGAGCCGAGAATCTCGCCAAGAACCGGATGTTTTCCATCGTGAATTATAAGCTCTCCGCCGTCTGTTATCTTCGGGCGAATGTAATTTCGGCGTCTGGCAATATATGAAAGGCAAGCAAGACAATCGCATTGTGCAATAGTATCCGCAATCGCCTGCAATCGGTGCACATATTGCCCGGCCTGCCGGCGCAGGTCGTCGAATAGTTGCTGCTCTAATTCCAGCGCCTTTTCCTCCGCGCCGAGGACCTGCGTCTCGTATTCTTTAAGCTCTTCTGTGATATAACGCTCGGCGTTCTTGATAGTCTGCTTACGGACATAGTCGGCAGGGACCTTATCTGCCGCCGAGCGGCTTACCTCAATATAGTATCCGAAGACCTGATTATATCCGATTTTTAGATTCGCGATTCCAGTTCGCTGGGCCTGCTGCTTCTGATAGTTCTTTAGCCAGCTCTGACCATCTTTAGAAATTGAGCGAAGGCGGTCGAGTTCTTGATTAAATCCTGTTCTTATCACGCCACCATCGCGAAGGTGCGAGGGACATTCCGGCTCAATCGCTGCCTCAAGTAAATCAGCCAATTCATCCATACTATCGCACTGACTGGACAATCGCATAAGCAAGTCGGCCTTGAATTGTTGCAGAATTTGCCGCAGTTGCGGTATCCGGCGAAGCGTCCCTGCAAGGGCAAGCAGGTCCCTTGGTGTAGCCCGAAGCGTGCTGATGCGGGCTGCGATTCTTTCAGTGTCGGATATATTCGTAAACATCTTGCGAATATCAGATAAAGCAGCATCGGTGTCTTTTAATTCTTCGATTGCCTCCTGCCGCAGCTCGATGGCGCCCACGTCAGACAGCGGCATACACAGCCAGCTCCTTATCATTCTTCCGCCCATACCGGTCAGCGTTTCATCGAGGCAGTCTATTAGCGTCCCCTTTTTGCTTTCGGTGCGGATGGTTTGCAGGACTTCTAAGCTACGCAGCGACACAGGGTCAATTTGCAAAAAGTTCTTGCGGTCGATTTTTTTCAAACTTCGGATATGGCCAAGCGTAGTCTTTTGTGTCTCATTGAGGTATTCGATAATGGCGCCGGCAGGCGGAATAAGTGCGTTGTCGCCGTCATTGATGCCGAAGCCCTCAAGGGTGGCGACTCCAAAATGTTTTAGCAACCGCTGCCTCGCCTGATATGGGTCGAAATACCAGCTTGGTCGCTCGGTCAAGCTGGC
>CAZKOQ010000381.1:0-3402 GCA_964554425.1 uncultured Pirellulales bacterium
AGTAATATCGGTAAGTAACTATAAACTGATAAATTTAATAGTCATAATATACTAGTTTAGATGCAGCATGTTTGAAGGTTTCTTCGCTGCGCGTGGGCCGATCGATATCCTTTAGCCACAGGATTGCCCGCAGCAGTGGCGCCAGGCCCTTGGCAGTCGAGATAAGAATGTCGTGGACAAGTTTTCTGTTGGCTGCCGCTGCTACATAGCCCTGTCTTAATCTTATGAGCGTTGCTTTGAGTTCCCGCTCGCACTGAAGGCGAACTTCCTTTTTATCAAAGGTAAGGGATGCGAAGGGGTCACTGCCAAGGATAGTCTGGTGAGATAGTTGAAAATCGAGCAGCTCGACACCGAAGACGTCACGCGACCTTTCGATGTAAGATGATGTCATAAGCGGAGGGGGTGAGAAATGCTTCTTGGGCATCGGCCTTGCCAGGGATGCCAACACATTAAGTGAACCTGCAGTTTGGCTCCCGAGAACAAGGACAGTATTGATGTCACTTCGGCCGGGTCTGAAATCCTCTGTCAGACTGCTGCCAACAATTGTAATACTCTGCAGGTTGTCACCGAGACCCGTTATGAGTTGCTCGACGAACGCTTTTACTGAATCGTGGATTTGAAAAGGCAGAGTATCCAGTTCCAGATTTTTCTTATTTTCAGCCATTATACCAGCAACTCTTTATTCACGAGATGGCACATGAGTCCAGTGGGATTCTTCATTTAATATTAATTTGGCTACGTTCCTGAACTTTCGTGTAACTAAAATACCAAATTTTGTTCGAAAAATACAATTATCTCTGGTATTTTATCCTCCGGTTGTCTTTCCTATCACAATCTCGCCTAATCCTCACAAAGCGAAGAAACCCACAGCCAGAAAAACAACCCGCAGAACCTCTCTTAGAATTTTTTTGGGCATAACCAGTTTATCTGCGCCTGGCAAGGTGTTCAGCGAGCAAAGCTACGCAAGGAACGGCTGTTGAACTCGATTTTCAAAAGAATCCATGTTCTCTCCCCTCTCACGCCCAAACCTCGCAGCGTAAGATCTATCTCCTGCCATCATCTCAATAAATATAAGCCAAGAACCAATGAGTTGCATAATCTAAGCGGATTTTGTAAAAGTATAATAAACTCAATAGGGATTGTGTCGGTAGAAGAGAGCTTTTTATAAGAAATTCTCGTTCAGGAAGAAAAACGATGCAGAAGTCATATTATACAAAGCATGGTTTCAAAGGATTAACAAGAACCGGAAAATTGTTGTTTGTTCTCACTTTTATGGCAACTGGGGCTGTTGTCTGGTTCTTCTTTGTACAACCCGATTTGGTTGGATACGACGTTCAGATTGACAACTTCTTTACCTATATGCCGTCCTACGTATGGGCGATAATCAAGATCACAGGCTCGGGGTTAATTATAGCTTATCTCGCACACTTCTTCTTGCCGAAGCTAAAATTTCATAGAAAGGAATTCTACTGCGCCGATTGTGGCGAATTTCTAGGTTATTCGATACAAAAATGTCCTCGTGTCGAATGCGGTTCCAACCGGTATACAACCGACGCCGGATTGGCAGAAAGAAAGTCATATAAATGGCAAAAACAAAACCAGCAATAAATCTCCAGAAGCCAAAACGTAAGACAGCACCAGCCCGATATGGAACGGCCGTTGTCAAGTCTTCATGCAGGGTTTTTTGTTGCCTTTGCCTCTACATTCCCGAAGCTAACTTATTGTGCGGGCCTCTTCCTAATCTTAGAGAAGAGGCCCTTCACATCAGATTACGGGCTCCGAGGTAAACAAAATGCCAGGACAAAAACCTGTAGCTAAGTTTAGAGCCGGGCAAATCTTGGCCGCAATATGGGAAAACGAAATAACAACGAAATACAAGAAGCAAGTGACAATGTTGAAGGCAACTGTACAAAGACGCTACAAAGACAGCAGCGGCACGTGGAAGTCCTCTGGCTCGTTCAGCAGAAATGAGATACCACTGGCTATCTATGTCTTGTAAAAAAGCTTTGAGCACATGGTTGAGGAGCGGAAGGAGGAAGATGACAGCGATGACAGTGAGAAAGAAGGAGTGATGTATTAAGCAGTTTTTCTTTTTCAAAAGCGGCTCTCAGTTTGTAAAGAGCCGTTTCCTTTTCTACCTTTGCGGTCGCTGACACTGCCCCCAAATGGTCCGCAGCAGTTCGAATATCTCCGGTTCCGCGGTCATAAGCTCCGCGCGATTGAAGGGGAAGAAGTCGTTCATGCCGAAGTATGCTTCAGTCATTTCGGCGAAGAATTCCTTTTGGTCGGTGAGGGCATAATGCCGCACGCGCTTACCGGTGATGAGCAGCACCGAGTCGCCGTGTCCGCTCTGTTTGAATCGCTCATACGCCTCGAGGATGCACGCGTCATCGAAGCCGAGCACCTGGTCGTGGTAAGCGTGTGCGAGTTCATGCAGAACGACCCATGGTTGCTCGTTGATTTGGCGCGGGGTAGGAAAGTCGGCGGCTTCGGGGATGTGGACACACTTCACAAGGTTGGTCGAGTAGCCGTTCGTCTGCAACCAGTCGGCATCGGGGTGATACTGCATCGCACGCAACTTGCCGTGTGTCAGGTCGAGCACGATGGGCACGGTCTGCAGTTTTGCCAGGCGGTCCGCGGCAACCACCGATTTGATATCAGCGAGTTTGACCTCCAGTAACCGGAGTGCACGTGTGCCGAGCGCGTCGTTGGGTGGCACGAACAGGCGGTCGTCAATGCGGACGGTCCAACCTTCGATGTTACGGACGGTGTGAGAGACGGGCTTCGGGGCTTCGGGTTTTTCGTCAGCATGCGCCAGCTTGAGTAGCTTCTTCATTCCTTCCCCCAGGGCATTGCCGGTCAGGAAATAGGTCTCGGCATTGGCAAACTCGTGGTGTCCATGTGTCGGACAGGGAGACTCCTCAGGCGGCCGTACAAAGTCATGGGTTTCGACAAACAGCACCGTGCCTTTGAACTCTGGTCTCGCCGCTGCGTCTGCCTGAGCTTTCCTGATGGCCGCCCACTGACCTTCTGCTTTCACCCAAGGGCCGGTCAGCTCTCCTATCACTGCTGGCAGGTTGGGTGCATTTAGGTCTTTGCGCATATCCTTGATGAGGTTCACCAGGTTCTTCTCATATTCTGGCACGGCGTTTTTCGGGTCGCACCCATCGTTCCAGCCGTGGTACCAGACAAAGCCGGCCAGTTCATATCCGCTGCCATCATAGTTTGAGAAGTATTTCTGGAGGTTCCCGAGGGCCTCGTGAATTTCTTCCACCATCTTGGTATAGTAAGGTCCAACCTCGCCGCCCGAGCTTGGTGAACGGAAGTCCTGGTAAAGGCTCTTGCCGCCCCAGGCGGTTTTGATGAGCAAAACTTGGTTGGTGAAGTAGTTGCCCATAACAT
>CAZKOQ010000382.1:0-3392 GCA_964554425.1 uncultured Pirellulales bacterium
CCGTTACGGTCAACCATTTTGCCAAGCCGGGCAGCAGCTTTAGAAATTATTGTGAGATAAGAAATAACCAGTACAGCAGAAACGCAACCGAGAAGACCAAGGTATGTTGCCGGGGTTCGGATGTAATATATGTAGATGTCAATGCAACCGGCTACAATAACGGCACATCCTGGCAGGATGCTTATACAGATTTACAGGATGCCCTTATCGGCGCATCGAACTGCGGCAGTAAAAGTACAATCTTGGTGGCCGGTGGAATTTATAAACCGGCCAAATATATATGGCAGGAGTTTGTTACGTTTCAACTGGTCGATGGAGCGGCTGTTTACGGGGGCTTCCCGCCCGGCGGCGGACAGCGCAGCCCTGATATATATGAGACGACTCTAAGCGGAGACATCGAAAATAATGGTATTCCTGGTCCTTACTACGTTGTAACCGGCGCTAATAACGCCATCATTGATGGTTTTACCATAACGATGGGCAGTAACGGAATATACTGCAAGGATTGCAACAACCTGACAGTAACGAATTGTGTAATAAGGGATAACATATCTGACGCTAACGGCGGAGGGGTACATTGCGAGGACACCACTAACCTCACAATAATAGACTGTATCATTAGCGGAAATCAATCCAACGTTAATGGTGGTGGTATATACAACTATCGGTCTTCACCGGAAGTGACCAATTGCTTCTTCAGCTGGAACCATGCTGACTATGGCGGGGGGATGCAAAACACCTCTTCGAACCCAAATTTAACCAAGTGCGTTTTCAGTGACAATACAGCCACTTACTGTGGGGGCGGTATGGACAACTATCAATCTCCGTCAGTCATAGTCGCTAACTGCATCTTCAATAATAACCATGCAGGCAGTTATGGGGGTGGGATTTCCAACTACTCATCATCTTCACCGACAGTAGTCAACTGCACCTTCAGCAAAAATGCCGCCGATTATGGTGGTTCAATATACAACGAAGATTCCTCTCCCAATATAACAAACTGCATCCTGTGGGCCGACCAAGCTGTCATTGACGGCAATGAAGTGTTCAACTTCGGTGGCGCCTGCAACCCCAACTTTAGTTTCTGTGACATAGAAGGCGGTTGGCTGGGACTGGGTCAAGGTAATATAAACGACGACCCGCTTTTCTTCGATGCCAATGCCAATAATTTCCACTTGAGTCCTGCCGGGTCGCCTTGCATAGACGAAGGAACGAATACACCTATCGGCAGCTTACCTCTAACCGACATAGACGGCGAAGGCCGTGTAAAAGATGGTGACGCCAATGGAACCGAAATTGTCGATATGGGCGCAGATGAATTTTACAAAAGTCCTGCTGATTTCAATGACGATGAAATTGTCAACTTTGTTGACTACGCTCTTTTTGCTGACAACTGGCGGAGTAACAATGCTGCCTTCAGTTTAGATGGGGATAATGATGTTGACTTTTACGACCTTGCTTTGTTCTGCGAGGACTGGCTATGGCAGGCGGGCTGGAATCAGCCGGTCGGCTTTATGATGATGGGACAGGGTATGGGCGAAGGCGGGGGCGCTGCTTTCACTACGGCTGAGACTTCTTTGCAATCCGTTTCGTCAGAACAGCAGATAGAGAAGGTTGAGCCGTTTGAAATCAAACAGATAATAGACTGGCTTGAGCAACTCTGGCTTGAAGAAGAGACACAAAAGCTAATAGATGAGGACACTTGGCTTAAGTTCATCGAGTCGGTAAAGAAAGAGCTGTAAATACTGTTATTTTTTCAACAGTTCCCACTTTCTGCAGATATTCCGAGAACTTACGTATCCTATGAGAGTTACATATCCGGGACGACTTCGGGATAGACCTGGCCGGTGGAGCTTATTTTGAAGACATAGATTAGGCCTGTCCGCAATCTCGAATAGACGGCGTTGCCGTAAATCGCCTCGATGTCGTATTCTTTGAGCTTCTCAGGGTCGTTTGCAAGGTCCCAGATACTCGACCAGAAAATTTGTCTTTGCTTTATGGGCAAGGCCGAAAGCAGGTCGCTGTATCTTTCTGGTTCTGCGCCCGGCTCTTCTATGACAAAGCCCTCCTGGGGCGTCATTTTCTCGCCATAGACCCTACGCCATAGATACAGCGCCTTTGCCCTGCCATCCATAACCATTTTATCGCCGAACTTTACAACCAGGGCATCAAAATGGACAATGTCGCCCTCGATAGAGTATTCCTTTTCCAAAATCTTTTTAAGCTTATCGTCCCTGGCGGTCTCAACAAATTTCAGGGTCGTAAGGAGTTTCCCATCCTTTGTCTCCTGGGTAGTTACCTTCGCGTAGCCAATCTGGTCCTCCTGGGTGAGATTTGTTATTGCCTCCTTGAGCTGTTTATTCTCGGCCAGGAGCTTGTGTATGGTTACGGCACCGTAGTAAATTCCCCGCCCCAAATACACAAAGCCGATAAGAAATATACCGGCAACGATGTAGGTCACAATCCTTCTTATTGTCAGTTTAGATGCCATTTATACACCTTTTTAATCTACCGTGGCACACCACGGCATATACTCCATTTTGCTAAAATATTTCTATCTGTCTATCATCGGCTATGTGGGCTTAATCTCTAAACTTTTAGTGCATCAGAGAAATCCTACCACCCGAAAACGTAAGCTGCAAGAATACCCACCCGACACCTTTACTCAACAGTTATCTCGACACTACAATCCTGTCATCTACTGCTTTCATACTGGCTTTACTTCTTTGATTTTTTCATTTTTGTCTTTTGTCCAGCCGACAGACATCTATAATAACCCTTTATTTCTTGGATATAAGAAAAGATTGTGACTAAACAATGTGTGCAACACAAAAAAACAGCACGGTCATCTTAAGAGTTTGTGCACTTTTCACTGTTCTGGTGTTTGCGGGCTGCTATCAGCGGACCGAATATCCGCAGGTGATTACAACACCGCAGCTGCCAACACGAACGCCCCCGGCAGCAACTATTCAGACTCGTATCGCCGGCACCTCGGTGCAGAATCGGTCGATTATGTGCACTGTGCTCGGGCAAGGGCCGGATGTAACGATGATTCTTGCGGGCATCCACGGCAATGAGCCATCCGGAGTGCCCCTCGTGCGGCGGCTGGGAGAATACCTCAGACAATCACCTCATCTACTCCAGGGACATACAGTTGTGCTCCTGCCGGCAGCAAATCCAGATGGCTTGGCACGGAACAGCCGCTCCAATGCCAATGGCGTTGACCTCAATCGCAATTTCTCGACGGCAAACCGTATCAACAGCGCAGAGTTTGGACGGACGGCGATTTCCGAGCCGGAGGCCCGTGCTATTTACCAGCTTATCCAGCAATATAATCCTGACCGTATCGTCAGTATCCACCAGCCGCTCGGCTGCATTGATTACGATGGGCC
>CAZKOQ010000383.1:0-3391 GCA_964554425.1 uncultured Pirellulales bacterium
CACGCCGGGGGCGGTGAATTTGTCCTTGTGATACAATAAGCCATCGCCGAGCAGGTGAATGGGGCGGTCGGAATCTGTGAATTTTTGAAGAAATTCTTCAGCGGTCATTAGAGAATCTGGAAGAAGTTTCTTCCAGATTCCGTGATTAGTGACTGGTGATTCGTGACTTGTGGCTTGTGGTTCGTGATTCGTGGTTTGTCTTTCGTAAACGGCGATGAAGAATTGGTTGCGCTTGGCATCCACAACGACGGCGACCTTTTCGATTCTCGATACTTGATACTCGATACTCGATACTCGATACTCGATTCTCGATGCTCGTGGCTCGATGATGGAAGAGATGTTGGCGGCGGTTACATCAAGACTATCAACGGCGACAATCTTTACGCCATTAGCAAAGTGCAACATTTTTGCGAGAGTTACAGCGATTCGCAAGCCGGTGAAACTGCCCGGGCCGACAGAGATATAAACTTGCTCGATTTGGTCTGGTTTTCTGCTGAAGCGTTCGAGCAGATTGCATATAGATGGAAAAAGTTCTGCGCTGTGCCGGGTCGGGCCGGCGAATGAGATTTCGGCGAGCAATTTTGGGCCGACTGCGAGCGCGACAGAGCCGAGACGGCTGGAGGTTTCGACGGCCAATATTAGCGGTTCAGACATTTTTTATTTACAATTTACAATTTACTAATTACTATTATTATTGAACGACCTAGGTGAACGCCAGATTGCCGGCAGGAAGTCGTTTTATGGCGGTGAAGTATAAACGGGTTTGAAAACGTTAATAGCAGCATAAAAAAAGCGTTTTTTTGGGTAGTTATTTTTTCTTGTTTGCCTATAATACCCATTTTATCAATGTATTAGGGTTAAATATTATCGGCCAAAAGGGCATATAGCAAATTTTTTGCTTGCAAAAATATGAATTTTTTTATAAGATGAATTATCATAAGTCCATCATAATCTCAAAATTGGAGGTTGTTAAAGTCAAGGTCTGATAGGTAATATTTAGGTTGATATACGAGGGTGTTTTTCTTAGGCAGGAGGTTAGTCTTGAACATGCCGAAGTTTTTTAATGACGCCTCGGGCAGAAGGATTCTACCGATAGCATTGGCATTGGTTTTCCTGCTCTTGATAGTATTTTCGGGGGTGGCTCCATCTCAAGAAGAGGGGGCGGACAAGGATAGAATAATCCGCCAGATAGTGCATAACTACATTCAAGTGGGGGCAGACCAATACGGTAAGGGATTTTATGATGAGGCGGAGAAGACGTTCTTGATGGCGCAGGGCTATCAGGAATATCTGACTGCAATTGAGCGTCAACAATTAGAAGGTTTTCTGGTAAAGACGCGAGAAGCGGCGAGCCAGAGGAAACGGATTGTCGAGACGTATCAGGGAATAATGGATTTGCTTTCGCGGGACAAATATGCCAAGGCAAAAGAGGAGCTTGAGAAGATTAAGGATAGTCAGTTCCTGACGAAGGCTGAGAAGGCGCAAATTGCAGAGGCGCTGCAGCAGATAGATGCGGAATTATCCGGAGCGAAGATGCCTATTGCTCAGCTCCCTATAGAGCCGGAGCCGATTGCGGTGGAGCCGAATATTGTGCCTTCGAGAAGGACAGCGACGGAGGAGCAGAGACAGATTGCCCAGCTCTATAGTGACAGTATGAGGCAATACCGGACGGGGCAATTGGAGAAGGCACGCGAGGGCTTTGTTAAGATTATCGAGAGCGGACGTGTTCCGCAGGAGATGGTGAAGACACTTGAGGGATATATTGCCAAGATAGACCAGGCGTTAGAGGGAAAAGGCAAGCGGACCGCTGTGAAGGAAGGCGTTGACAGAAGGACACAGACCGCTGAACTTTATAAGCAAAGTGTAGAACTATATAAAAGGGGAGAAGTTGAGAGGGCACGCGCGGGATTTATTAAGGTTGCGAGGAGCGGGCTGTTGACGCAGAAGGGGGAGAGTAATGTCCAAGCTTATCTACAGAAGATAGATAGGACGCTTGCCAAGCGGACGGAAGTGGAGGTTACACGGCCTGAAGTTAATGAGCCATCGCTTGTTGGAGCGGAGCCGGCGACAACAGCTCCGGGCGAGGAATCATTTATAGATGTTGTCAATCGCAAGAGAAACATTGTGCGCAGTCATACCAGGGCGGTTGTCAATGATGCGATAACCAAGGCGCATAATTATGTGGCACAGGGTGACTTTGCGAAGGCGAAGGAGGTAGTGGAGAGCGCCGAAGTTACTGTGAATACAAATCAGATACACCTGGGCGATGAGCTTTTCAAGCAATATGCTGCCACATTGACGGGACTGAAGGGAGAAATAGACAGGGCGGATAATGAAAATATTCAAAAGGAGGAGGAAGAGAAACGTATAGAGGCAACGGAGGCGCAGCGCAAGTTCCGGGAGCAGATGGAGATTGACAGGCAGAAGAGGATAGGGGAGCTGATGAAAAATGCTAAGGTCTATCAGCAGCAACAGCGATATGAGGCGGCGCTGGGGCAGTTGGAGAGTTTGCTTGCGCTAGACCCGCGAAATAACGATGCGCTGATACTAAAGCAGACGCTGGAGGATATGGTTTATTTCAAGGGGCAGCTGGAGGTGAAGAAAGAGGGAGATAAGCAGAGGGCTGATATTTTACTTAAGACAGATGAGTCGGGGATACCATACGCTGAGGAGATAACGTATCCGAAGAACTGGCGTGAGATTATCCAGAAGCCGACGCGGAAGCCGGATGAGGCGATTGGGTTGGACCCTGCGGACATAGCTGTTTATGAGCAGTTGGACAAGATAGTTGACCTTTCGCAGTTGCAGCCGCTGATGCCGTTCAGTGAGGCGATAGATGTGATAAAGAATTCTGCTGAACCTCCGTTGAAGATGGTGGTGCTATGGCGTGATTTACAGGCGAATGCGCAGATTGAGCAGAACACACAAATCAATATGGATGGTCTGCCTGCAGTGCGGCTGAGTGCGGCACTGGAGAACTTGCTGAAGGCGGTGTCGGGGGCGTTTGCTGAGCTTGGTTTTGTGGTTGAAAATGGTGTGATTACAGTAGCGACGGTAGGGTCACTACCGAGCAAGTTAGAGACGCGTGTATATGATGTTACAGACTTGCTTGGCCAGCCGGCCAACTATATGTCTATGCCTGGTATGACGCTCGGCGGCGGGATGGGTGGCTACGGTGGCGGGATGGGCGGCGGTATGGGCGGCTATGGCGGCGGCGGTTATGGCGGGATGGGCGGCGGGATGGGCGGCTACGGTGGCGGCGGGATGGGTGGCTATGGCGGCGGTGGTTACGGTGGGATGGGCGGCGGTGGTTACGGTGGGATGGGCGGCTACGGTGGCGGCGGGATGGGCGGCTACGGCGGCGGCGGGATGGGCGGCTACGGCGGCGGCG
>CAZKOQ010000384.1:0-3362 GCA_964554425.1 uncultured Pirellulales bacterium
TGTTCCTGCAATGAAAGGTTCTGTGCTTTTTAATAGTTAAAGTCTCTCGTATTTTATTATTGCGCGGTAGAGGGCATTAAAGCAAGCCGGCGCTTCAAAAGTCTTCGCCTTAGTTTTAGCCGTCGCCGGCCAAAATGTTAGTTAGTCGCTCTTACAAAAATATGTATAGAAGGTTTATTCTTCACCTTCCAGCCACTGGTCAACGAACATAGCGAAGTCGGTAAAATCGACAAAGCAGTCGCCACTTAAGTCGGCAGTCGGGCACAGCCGCCCAAATGGGAACGCCGCTCCGGTTGCAGGTCCTGCCCGCTCACCCTTGCGGGGCGCTCCAACCATAATATTGAACCCGTCAATCGAAACGGAATTGCCGAAAAAGTTACCGGCCCCACCCTCTGATTGGAGCAATTTTGGCTGCTCAACCCAGTTTGAGGCGTCACGCTTGAATATGTATGCTGTGCCAGAGTCCTTTATTCTACTATTACCATATCTGGCTCCGATGCAGATATTGTCGCCACTCACCGAAACGGCACACCCAAAAACGTCATTAGGCTCACCGTCCGAGGCCGTCAATTTGGTCTGATACTGCCAGAGCAAACCGTCTCGCTTAAAAACATACACAGAACCAGAGTCGATGCCCTTCTCATCGTCGCCTGGTGCAGCGATGACAGCATAGGTGCCATCAGTTGAAACTGAGGAGCCGAAAGAGTCGTGAGCCGCTCTGTCAGGGGCTTCCAACTTGGTCTGCTCTGTCCAAAACCAAACTATTGTGTCCGGAGGTATAATCCTGTAAGTCCGTCTGAACACATAAGCTGAGCCGGCTTCCGTATCAGCACCGTCAGCCCCGACAAGGGCATAATTGCCGCAAATTGAGACCGAACAGCCAAAATAATTATCCGGCTTAGCATCCGAGGCCGTTAGCTTTGCCTTTTGAAACCACGTTATATCGTTTGATTCATATATATAAGCCGCCCCGGCATTTTCCCCTTCTTCATCATCGTTAACGGCTCCGACAATAGCATAATCACCACTAATAGACACAGAATATCCAAAACTACCGGCTTCGGTGAATGCAATTTGTTGGACCCAGTAATCAGCAGCGATTCGCCTGAAGATACAAGCAGAATCCGACACCGGTGCACCAACAATGGCATAATTTCCACTTATTGATACTGAGTAGCCAAAGTAAAGATATAGACTTACAGATGTCAACTTCTCAAGCACCGCCCAGTTCGTGCCATAAAACTTGAATATATAAGCCGAGCCAGAATCCATTATTACATCACCATCATCAAAAGGAGCACCTACAATGGCGTAATTTCCGTCAACGGCCACAGAAGAACCGAATTGGTCCGCCCCTTCACCATCCGGAGCGACCATCTTCGGAAGGGGCTGCCAGGCAGCATCGGCTCTCCGTTCACCAAAAACAGTTAAACAACAGACAATAATTACCAGACCCCCAAACCACGATTTGTTACATTTTGCGTTCAACATTGTTCATCCTCCTTTGCCCCCAACGTTCATAATAACTTTATAGAGTTTACCATAAATACGGCTGGAATTCAACTACAAACTGCGCGTTTTGCCATCAATTGGACGCTGAAAAACGCATTTTTGCGATGCAACAGCAGTATAGGAAAATGATTATAGTTTTTCGTATTTTATTATTGCGCGGTAGATGCCGATAGTGAAAATCACCCTGTGATCTGACATTGAGAACCTTTATTCCCCCGCCAACGGTCGGTTATCCAGATGAGAAGTCTTGCAATAAGGAAAAGCAAGGTAAAAACCAGCAGGAATGTGATGAAAGGGAATATTGTTCGGCCTTCCAACAATGAAACCCAATCGGAAGAGTAAAAAAGGTACTCCAGATTATCTGGATAGACTATGAATGCTGCAGGGATGGCCAGAACAGCATATACCAGACCCCATAGATACCAACGCCTGCGCAAACCCAGTTGAAAGCAAAATATTATGAATCCCATACTCATCGAAAGCACTATAAGAAGTACCGTAGAGATGCTGTTCACAAAATCATAATAATACATCCGTATATAGAGCAGGTGAGAGAGCATTTTCAGCGCATTCATTACACCTACAATTAGTCCGAGGCCCAAAGGCATGCCGAGCAGGAAGCCAGCAAGCAATCGTAACCACCAACGGGGCCGTTGGCGTTTTGCTGCGAAATACATCGGCCAGAGAGAGGCGAAGACAATCAGGACACCTGCGTAGGTGGCGGCAGCCACGCCGAGATAAAAGGATCGGCGCTGGGCATTTTGATATTCACCGCTTGTATATACCAGATTATCTCTGCGCCACCCTGCCACGATATTGCCTGTCAAACGATCTATGTCACCGGAATACCTGAATGCCTGAACAAGTGCAGTGTCTCCCAACAGTTCTTTTAGCTGTGGCAGGACTTCCTCCATATCATTACTTTGCACGCGGGCGGAATTTGAGACATCAAAGCCAAGAGTTAGCAAAGGGTCAGGATTGATGAGGTCTTCTGCGAAGACAATGAGGTCTATAGTTGTCTTGCCGTGAAAGGTCGATGAGATTTCGAGGGGGTAAAACAATCGCCAGTGTTGGAATTCATATATGATGGGTTCTACGCTTTTGGAGTCGGGGCCAACTTCAATCACATCAAAGACAAAATAAGGGCAGCGGTAATCATTGAGATATTTTGCTATAAGCTGGCGGAGGTTGTCGGGGATGGATGCCTGGTTGTGCGTAAGTATCCTGGCTTTTTCCTCAAGCCAGTTGGCGAATTCATCGGGCTTGTTCACTTTTACGACCGTTACATCGTGGGCGCCGAGACGCTGGTGAAAAGTGATTGTGAAGGGTTCACCATCGTCTGATGTCCTGAGTCCCTTTGCACCAAACTTGCCTTTATCTTTTATAAACCTTACGCCTCGATAGGCAAGAACTCTCTGGACAGCTTCGAAGGCCTCTGGATTTCCTAATGTTACATTTGGTTCTGATGGCAGCGGAAGGAATTCGATGACGGTCGTATTCTTGGATGCTGAGACATCGGTAGATAAGCAGAGGATTTCGGTTTGGCCATCCCAGCCGATGATTGCCTTTTGCCCTGATTCAGTGAGGGTTACCGGCTCTGTGCTAACATGCCAGCCGCCTCTATCTGCGAAGGAGGATTCGATTGATAAATTAAAAAGACTTAAAATGCAGGCAGTGATGTAGATACGCCAATAGCTTTTGTTGCTTTCAGGTATGTTTGTGTTCATTTTTAATCCTCCGCAAGAAGACATCGGTTCCTTTACAATTTTTCGTATTTTATTATTGCGCGGTAGATGCCGTTGATGCGGGAGCCGTCAATGATTGCGGGCGGATATTTTTCGTTTCTCGGC
>CAZKOQ010000385.1:0-3339 GCA_964554425.1 uncultured Pirellulales bacterium
AAGGGAAGACCATCTCCGGCGTAATGGTCGTCACAATAATAAGGTCCAGCTCCTTAGCGTCAGTATTTGCCACGGCCAAGGCCCTTTTCGCCGCTTGGATTGCTAAAAGCGCCGTGCTTTCCTGGTCAGTGGTGATGTGTCGGGTCTTGATGCCGGTCCGTGACACTATCCATTCATCTGATGTATTCAGCATCTTTGTCAGGTCTGCATTGGTCAGTATTTTCGCCGGTGCAAACGAGCCGTGTCCCGTGATAACTGCGCGGCAGGGGGGAATCCATTCGCTATTCTGCTTCTGCATCAGCCGTCCTTACAGAAGTCTCTGACATATACTCTGAAATCTTGTCGTTTATCTTCTCGGTATGACATTTTTTGGCGGTTAGGATTGCATTTCTTATTGTTCTGTTCTCACTTGCTCCGTGACATATCAGGGCATTGCCGTTGACGCCCAACAGAGGCGCCCCGCCATATTCGTTATAATCGTATTTTTTATAAATGTTTGTTATAACCGACTTGAACTGCATTGCAAGCTCCGGCTTCTCCGCCATCATCTCGTGCTTTATCGCCTTAAACAGGCCATCCACCAGCCCCTCGGTCAGCTTCAAAATCACGTTACCGACAAATCCGTCACAGACTGCGACGTCGCATTTACCTTTGAAAATGTCTCTGCCCTCGATATTGCCGACAAAATTCATCTGTGTATCGGTTTTTATTAGCGCCCTTGCTGCCTTGACAACCTCATTTCCCTTTGCGTCCTCCTGCCCGATGCTCATAAGCCCGACTCTCGGATTTTCAATCCCCAGCAGGTATTTCGAGTAAATCTCTCCCATCACTCCATACTGGTAAAGGTGTATCGGCTTGCAGGCAATATTTGCGCCTACATCGCATATTGTTACCGGTCCCTCAATAGTCGGAAACACAACTGCAATCCCTGGCCGAATGATGCCGGGCAGGTTTCTCATTCGCATTTGAAAGGCCGCGACACAAGCCCCCGTGTTGCCTGCTGAAATAACTGCATCTGTCTCGCCGTTTCTCGCTAATTTTGATAAAACCGCAATGGAGCTTTTCGGCTTCTTCCGCAAGCTCTCTACAGGCGGCTCATCCATCCCGATAATTTCAGGAGCATCGACAATCCTTATGACACCCTTAATCGGCCCTAAAGATGATAATTGCCGCTCAATCACATCCTTTGGGCCGACCAGTATCACTTCATCATCGCTGTTGAGCAGCTCGACCGCCTCTAAAGCACCGTTGATAATCGCACCCGGCGCATTATCGCCTCCCATTGCGTCGATCGCAATTCGCATCCTACTCGCTCTCCTTTTTGGCAACCTTCAGTGTAATCTTCGGATTGACATAGCCGCAGTGTTCACACGCCGCGTGCGGCAGTTTCGCCTGTCCACATTTCTTGCAAACCGAATAATTGATTGGCTTGAGCGCGTTATGGCTTCGGCGTGTGCGAGACCTGCATTTACTTGTCTTTTTTGCTGGTAGCATTCTCAGTTACCCCAAAATAATCAAAACTTTTTATCGTTAAAAAACAGCTTAAATAGTGAAATCCCTCTCTTTTGTCAAGCGAAATTTGGGCAAACCCCTCTATCCCAAACACAGGCGCTGTCCCTGGAATGCCTTTTTTAGCCCAAAAATCGCTCACCACAATCTCTCTGGCATAATCTCTCTGTTTCAACTGTCCGAAAATTTCAGAACTTTCTTGCAAAACCGACCCGTATTAGGTTAGAATTAGGGTAAATAACGAACATATTTAAGGAGACACCAAAAAACACTATAACCAAAGTCCGTAGCAGCATCCTCACAACTATATTTCTATAGAGTGTTATGAAAAATTCATTGCAACGTGTGTGGAGATTATCGAGATGAAAAGGACGATTTTCATCATCGCCACATTGCTACTGGCAGTAGTAATTAACCCCCTGGCTGCTAAGACCTATTTTGTGAAGAATCCCACAACTGGTCCGGGATACAAGCAAATCTTTATTGACCATAATTGCGTTGACCTTTCTATTATTCCGGATAGCTACCTCCCTTTGGCGGCTTCGCTGAGAGTTTTATTCAGGCATGCTTCTGTGGGGCAAGGCATCGATTGGGGCTTAGATTGCCTTGCCGGAGAGCATCCGACAAATTCATCCTGTTCCTGTTACTTGCCTGGAAAATACGACTGCAGCAATTGGGTCTTTGAACTTCGCGCCGGTGACTGGCAGGAAAAAGTCGATGACTTAGTGATTCAGACCGAAACAAGGGCTGATAATTTTGACGTTTTTACGATGAAGTTTTGTTATATCGACGCCCTTGGCGACAGCCACCCGGACTGGGATTATTGTCGAACAACAATGGAGCAGATAGAAAACGATTATCCGAACAAAAAATTCGTCTGGTGGACGATACCTCTGACGCGAGATGGGCAGAGCGGCACAGACTGGTTCAACCAAATGGTCCGCTCTTATTGTGCCGCCAATAACAAAATCCTGTTCGATATTGCAGATATAGAATGTTACGACCCTAACGGCGTCAAGCATACAAACGCCCAGGGTTATGAGGTTATTTGCCAGGACTACACCAAAGAAATCCACGCAGGCCATCTAAACGTCCCAGGCAGGATTCGCGTCGCCTCGGCCTTCTGGCGCCTGATGGCCCGACTGGCGGGCTGGCAGCGAGGCCCCATTCAAAGGGCCATCGATGCCGCCTCTGATGGTGACACTATTGTTGTTGAAAAAGGCATATATTTTGAGAATATCAATTTCAGAGGCAAAAATATCATCCTGACCAGCGCTAATCCGGATGACCCCAGCGTAGTCGCCGCGACAATTATTGATGGGAACAATCTTGAATCAGTAGTTACCTTTGCAGGAACGGAAAACAAAACCTGCGTCTTTTCCGGCTTCATGATTCAAAATGGCTATCACGACAACGAATATACCAGAGGCGGCGGTGGAATATCCGGTGGCACTGAGATAAATCACACTTACGCGACAATTCGCAACAACATTATCACTCACAACTTCGCCTGGGACGGCGGCGGACTCTCCTGCTGCGACGGCCTAATCGAGAAAAATATCATTACCGCCAATACGGCTCGTTGGTGGCAAGGCGGTGGGGGGCTTTACCAGTGTAACGGCTTCATCCGCAACAACATTATATCCTTCAACAATGCTGGGGGGTGCGAGAGTGCCGGGGCACTAAGTTATTGTGATGCCACCATCGAAAATAACACCATCACCCAGAATTTCAGTCAAGGCGTGGGCGTCGTGGCTTATGGTCACGGGACAATTCAAAACTGTATTGTCTGGGGAAATTTCCGCCAAGAGATTTGGAATTCGATGCCTT
>CAZKOQ010000386.1:0-3318 GCA_964554425.1 uncultured Pirellulales bacterium
AGACTTTTTCATTCCAATTTTTGATTTTTACCGTATTCTATAGGGCAATGAAAATATTGTTAACAAATGATGATGGGATATTCGCACCGGGCCTGGCTGCAATATATAAGGAATTAGCCAAGCTCGGAGAAGTAATGGTTGTTGCGCCGGCTGAAAGCCGGTCGGGCACCAGCCACAGCGTTACATTCCATAGTCCGGTGGTGTGCAATAAAGTTGACATCAACGGCCTTTTCACAGGTTTTAGCGTCCAGGGGTCCCCAGCCGACTGTGTGAAGCTGGCGTGTATGCAACTATATAAAGAGCCGATAGACCTGCTTGTGGCGGGGATAAATAATGGGGCAAACGCGGGGATAAACGTTTATTACTCCGGCACCGTCGCCGCCGCGATGGAAGGGGCCTTCTTGAAAATACCTGCGGTGGCAATGAGCGCAGCATGCGAAGAGAAAATGGACTTCGAGAAGGCAGCGACATACTGTGCAAAAATCCTCAAGATACTTATGCCGGTCAAAAGCGGCGAGGTAATAAATATCAATATCCCACAATTATCAAGAGGTGAGCCAAAAGGCATAAGAGTTGTGCCGCAGTCAAGTAAAGGATTTGACGAGTATTATATCCAGCAGATAAACGAACAGGGGCAAACGGTATTTCAGTTAGCCGGCGGCCTCCACCGTGTCGATGGGACCCCTACCGATACAACATCGCTGGAGGAAGGGTTTATAACAATAACGGCACTGGCACCCGATATGACGAACCACCGTAAAACGGACGAACTGAAATCCAAAATTAACGGCTTTGTTTTGTAAAGACGGATTCGGAGAAAAAAATGGCTAAAGAAAAAGTTAAGACCGCTCAAATCTGCATTATGACCGTTACGGGCACTGACCGCGTCGGCATAATCGCAAGGATGGCAACGGCCATGGCTAAGGCAAACATAAACATAGTTGACGTCAACCAAAAGATTATGGAAGACTGCTTCGTTATGACAATGGCCGTCGATATGGCAAAGGCAGCCGTCGGTATGGACATAATCAAAAAGCGCCTCGACAAAATTGCCAAAGAAATGTCCTTGAATATAAGCTTCCAGGACGAGAACATCTTCAAGGTAATGCACAGGGTGTAAATATGCGAATATCGGTTGAAGAAGTATTCGAAACCGTCAAGATGACGCTGGACCACCACTTCGACATCCGCACCGTGACGCTCGGAATCAATCTCAAAGACTGTATGGACCGCAGCGTCGATAGATTCGCCGGGCGTGCACACAGGCGGATTGTGGAAAAAGGAAAACTGCTAAATAAATTTGCGAATCAGATAGAACAAAAATACGGGATACCGATAACAAATCGGCGAATAGCCGTTACACCTGCTGCGATACTATTAGAGCCGTTACCGCGAAACATAGCTACGGCCGTGCGGTTAGCGAAAACCTTTGACGTCGCCGCCAAGGAGGCCGGCATAGATTTTCTCGGCGGATTCGGCGCAATGGTTCAAAAAGGGATGACCGCATCCGATGAAAATCTGATAGACGCAATTCCACAGGCGCTATCGGCGACAGAACGGGTGTGCGGTTTTCTGAATCTTGCCTCGACCACAGCGGGAATAAATATGAACGCCGTTGCGAAATTCGGCCGGACGCTCAAGGATTTGGCAAGGCGCTCAAGAAACGGAGTCGGCTGCGCCAAAATAACTGTCTTTGCCAACGTTCCCGAGGATAATCCCTTTATGGCGGGAGCACATCACGGAATCGGTGAGCCGGATTTTTCGTTGAACATCGGAATATCAGGACCCGGTGTTGTCCGCAACGTTGTTTTACAGAATCCGGACTGCGACCTGACACAACTATCGGAGGTCATTAAGAGAACCGTTTTCAAAATCACCCGCGCCGGCGAACTTATCGGCAGGGAAATGGCAAAGCTAATGAAGGTAGAGTTCGGGATTGTGGATATTTCTCTGGCACCAACAACTTCTGCGGGCGACTCCGTAGCGGAAATCGTTGAGGCGATGGGAGTAAAACAGATGGGTCTGCCTGGCTCAACGGCGGCACTTGCGATGCTTGTCGATGCCGTCAAAAAAGGAGGGGCAATGGCGTCGGGAAATGTCGGCGGCCTATCCGGAACGTTCATTCCTATCAGCGAGGACGCGGGGATGATTCGGGCCGTCAAGGCCGGCACGCTGACTCTTGAAAAGCTGGAGGCCTTAACGAGCGTATGCTCTGTCGGGCTGGATATGTTCGCCGTGCCGGGCGATACACCCGCAGAGGTGCTGTCAGCAATAATAGCTGATGAGCTTTCAATTGGGGTAATCAATAATAAGACAACCGGCGTGCGGGTCATTCCCATCCCGGGTAAAAAGCCAGGCGATATCGTTCATTTCGGCGGCCTGCTTGGTTCCGCACCGGTTATGAAGGTGGCAAAAATCGCTTCCCCAAAGTTCATTGCACGCAGGGGACGAATCCCTTCGCCGATACAGGCATTACAGAATTGATGAGAAAGCGTCGGCACGGCAAATTACGCTTAGAAACCAATGAACCATCCTATCCAAACTTCCTATAAAGTTATATTTTTCTTGCCAAAAGGGCTATCCCTCTAATATAATAGCCCAATAGAAACTATAGAGAAAAATCATAAATAAGGGAACAGAAAGGCAGCTACTTTCATCTTTATTTTATGGAACAGAATCCTTTATCATAAAATACGTTCTTGGCTGCCGGAATCCTTTAGAGCTTTTGCTGGAAAGGAAAGACCGATGAGCAAAAGAGCATTCACACTAATCGAGCTATTGGTCGTAATCGCAGTTATTGCAATCCTGATGGCGATATTAATGCCGGCACTGCAGCGGGCAAAGAGACAGGCCAAGGCAATTACTTGCAGAAATAACCTCAGACAGTATGGCCTGGCATCGAAAATGTACCTGGATGACTACGATGGCAGTTTTCCTTATTCATTCAGTTGGCTTTACAAAAACGGTAGTACAGGGTGCCAATGGCACGATGCACTTAATAATCTCTCCAATAAACCTCAGAATGGCGGCTGTCTCTGGCCTTATCTAAAGGCCATGAATATTCATCTGTGCCCGGACTTCGACGTCGTTGCCAGAATGACGGGCTGCCCATCTTGTAACGGCAGAATAATTCCCGTTGACCCTCAATATAGTTACTCTATGAATTCCTACCTCAACGGCGACGCGTTTGGATACGTGCCCTCACAATATCACCCTAATATAGACAGAGTCAGGAAGGAATCTGAGGTCAAGCATCCGTCGCAAGTGTTTTTCTTCTCTGAGGAAAATACGTGGGCTATTCCGGGTCTCAGCGGTGCA
>CAZKOQ010000387.1:0-3316 GCA_964554425.1 uncultured Pirellulales bacterium
GTATGGTCGAGATGTTAGGCCCCACAAGTTACATTATGGGCGCAGGTCTCGGCGAATCGGTCGCTCTTATCACCGATGGCAGGTTTAGCGGCGGAACAAGAGGCGCCTGCATCGGCCATATAAGTCCGGAAGCAGCGGTTGGCGGCCCAATCGGCTTATTAAAAAATGGCGACATAATCGAAATCGACATCCCGAATAACAAAATAAATGTCAAGCTCTCTGAAGCGCAGCTTGCCGAGCGCAAGAAGAGCTGGAAACCGCCCAAACCGCGA
Organism: uncultured Pirellulales bacterium; assembly: GCA_964554425.1. Taxonomy (GTDB): domain Bacteria; phylum Planctomycetota; class Phycisphaerae; order Sedimentisphaerales; family Anaerobacaceae; genus CAYWXK01. The sequence goes on from CAZKOQ010000387.1 coordinate 273, forward strand.
ATTACAACTGGTTGCCTCGCCAAATACGCCTCAATGGCCACCTCCGCCGACACAGGAGCAGTCTTGAAATGGTAAAATAAAAAACGTCATTCCGAGCGCAGCGAGGAACCTATTATTTTCGCCGGCACACCAGTTGTCTGTTAATGGCGACCAAGACGAAATTCTGCTGGAATTGTTTGTAAAATTCGCTATAATAGTTATGGACAACTCTCTCGGTCAAAAAACATATAAGAGTAGGACTTTTGGAGTAATGCCGTGCAAGACCGTATAACAATAGACCCAAATATCTGTCACGGACAGGCCTGTATTAAAGGTACGCGGATACCCGTTCATCAGATTATTGGTATGCTGGCCAATGGCGACACGATAGAGGAGCTTCTGAAAGAATACCCGTCTCTGAAGCAGGAAGACATTCTCGCTTGTCTGGATTATGCCGCCTCTCTTGCGCAAGAGCAGATTACACCAATAGGGGGATAAAATTGTGCCTTGCCAAATACGCCTCAATGGCCACCTCCGCCGACACCGGTGCAGTGCTGAAATGGTAAAATGAACAAAAGCCACTTTATAGAAAATATGAAAGAAGACTTTGAAGGGAGGTGTTAGAGCTTATGAAATCTGCCACTGGAACCACCGTATGGAGTTACAAGATATACTGGCTGTCATTTGCAGTTACGTTTTTGCTGGCAGTACCTGTATTCTCGCTGCACATGACGGATATGCCCCAGAACATACAAACTAAAATCCAAGAGCCGCGCGAACGGGCGATTTCCCTGAAGCTGCCGCTTCTACAGCCAACTTTTCACTGGACATTTATGAGCCGGGCAGACTTTCTTTCCGGCAAGCTGATTCTGCGTATAGTCCGAAGCAGCCAGTCAAGCGAGATTGTTATCTTCGAAAATGGGCAGTTCACAGACGGCTGGGAAGCTATGCCTCTGCCTACGGCGCCCGGCAAAGGAGAGATTTATTTTGGATTTATGTCCACCCGGACGTACTTGACCGCGCCGGGAGATAAATTGGAATTGGAGCTGACCGTGACTAAGAATCTGCCCGGAATCGGCGCACTGCAGACCGGTATCCTTCCCGCAGGCAAATACACCTCTAAAGGAACCTACTCAGGGCTTATTGACGAGTATGACACAACATTTCTGGCCAAAGAGCTTGCCAAGGAGGGCAAAAAGACTCCCGCCGAACAGGAAGCACTATTGGACAAGATGCGTCAAATATATAATTATAAAGCATTTCTGGAGTCATGGACGGACCAGTGGCCTTTGAAGATTACCGGTGAGAAGGGTTGGCTTCCCGATAAGCAAGCATCTGCCAAGGCCATGCCCGAAGAGTTGGATGTGAAGGCAGGGCCTCCTGTGGCTTCTACGGATTCTGTCGTCACAAATGAAAAACCTTCCCGGAAGTATCTATGGTACTGGTTGATTATACCAATCGTTGCCTTATTTGTGGTAATAGCTATCCAGCGAGCTTTCACCAAGCAATAACGCAGCGAAAGTGGGAATCCAAAAACACTCGATATAAAGTAGGTTCCCGCACCTGCTCCCCAAGAGTGACAACCTTGCGCGGGAATGGCAGTGTTAATCTTTGAAATCTGTGGATAAGAAACCCAATATAAATTACATTCTCTGTGTTCTCTGCCTGCCCTGAGCAGAGTCGAAGGGTGACCTCTGTGGCTAACAAAAATAAAACTCTCTGGTATGTCGCAGGGCTGCATTTTGAATGTGCGCAGTGCGGCAATTGCTGCGCCGGGCCGGCGTCGGGCTATATCTGGGTCACCAGGCCGGAGATAGAAATCATCGCAGAGTTTCTTAAAATTTCCGCTGGTCAACTACGGAATGATTATCTAAGACGCATCGGCCTGCGAACAACAATCATCGAACAGCCAAGCACCAGAGACTGCATATTTTTACGTAAGATGGAAGGCCGGAAAAAATGTGTCATTTACCCTGTTCGGCCAAAGCAGTGCAGGAGCTGGCCGTTTTGGCCGAGCAACTTATCCAGCCCCGATGCCTGGAACATTGCTGCCCAAAAATGTCCCGGCATCAACCGAGGCCGACTCTATCAGCTTGAAGAGATAAATAGAATCAAAAGGGAAGAAAAATGGTGGCAGCCAGCAAGGCCAACAGACGGCTCGTGCAAGAAGTAACCGAAATTTACAACTGGCTGGATTCGCAAATCAGCGAGCAAAGTAACCTTGCCGGCCGCTGCGATGCGTGCGGACGCTGTTGCGACTTCAAAGGATTTGACCACCGATTATTTGTTACCACGCCGGAGCTATTGTATCTGGCGGCAAACGTCGGCGCCGAAAATATCAAGCCGCCCCCGCTGCTGTCTTGCGACAGCAAGACGCGGGGGCGGATAAAGCCGATGACAACCAATAGGTGCCCTTATCAAACTGATGATAAATGCACGGTTTATAAGTTCCGTTTTGCCGGCTGTAGAATCTTCTGTTGCAAAGCAGATAAAGACTTTCAGAGCAGATTGAGCGAGATGGCCATAAAGAAATTCAAATCAATCTGTGAGCAGTTCCTAATTCCCTACCGCTATGCCGACCTCGCCACCGCACTCGCATCGACAGAGAATAAATAAGAAAGGGGAAAATCAGAAGACGGAGGATAAATGAAGGATGAGGGACGAAAGACGACGGATGACGGACGACAGAAACGGAAGGAAAAAGGATAAAAAAATCAAGAAAATAGGGTTTTTGACGGAAATTTTGAAAAATGGGGTGGTTGGCGATAGTAAATAGTTTGATTTTATAGGACATATTTGTTTTTAGCGTAAAAATGAGGGTAAAAATTAGCACTTTTTAGCACTTTTTTGACATAAAATGATATGAAATTGATAAAAATTGAACAAAAACGAGCCAAAATGAACCTGTTTTGAACAGAGTTTTTGACTACTACTTTTAGGGTAGATGAGTGCACAGATGGATGCTCGATACCTGATACTTGATGATTGGCGGGAGTGGCGAAAATAAATGATTTTGGGGGGTTCTATTCCATTTTTGCGGTTTCTATGTTGATTTTTGCAGTTTC
>CAZKOQ010000388.1:0-3293 GCA_964554425.1 uncultured Pirellulales bacterium
GTGGTTTCGCCGGAGTTTGACGGCAAAATCAGCAGGGACATCATCGATAAACTCTGGCACATAGCAGCCCGAACCGACAGTCGAATTGAGCCGATTCCCTGTGGCCAACAGCAGTGGCAGACCAACCAAACCGACACCATACTCGAAATCGCACGAAACGAAGGTCTTACCATCACGGGCTAACGCCATGAGTGCGCGTTTTTTTGATTTGCCTGTGGTGGGTATAATACGCTAAAATAGCTTGTAAGCAGGATTAGCCAAGAGGGGTTTGCTGTGAAAAGAAAAGTGATTCTGGAAAAGCTTAAGGCCGGCGCGGAAGAGATGCGAAGGCTTTTTCGGGTCAAAAGACTCTCTGTCTTTGGTTCGGTGGCGAGGGGAGAGGCCGGTGATGACAGCGACATAGATGTGCTGGTGGCATTTGAGCAGCGGGCTACTTTTGACCTGTTTATGGAGCTTAAGTTCTATCTGGAAGAGCTATTGGGGACAGGTGTTGACCTCGTTACGGAGAAAGCGCTGCGGCCTGAGATACGACAGGCAATCGAGAAGGAGAAAATTGATGTCTCGTAACGAGATTATGTATTTGCGGGATATTGTGCAAAGCAGCCGGAAAGTTTTGCAATTCACCGAGGGTCTGGCCCAAAACGATTTACTGGGAGATGTAAGGACATACGATGCAGTTGTCCGCAACCTTGAGATTATAGGTGAGGCCGCCAAGCATATTTCCGATGGGTTGCGAGAGCAATTGGCGGATATAGAGTGGCGGAAAATCGCCGGACTGCGCGATATGCTGGCTCACGTCTATTTTGGAATAGATGATGATATTCTCTGGGACGTGGTAAAGAATAGAATCCCCGAATTAGTGCAGGCGGTAGAGAATTTCTTAAACGAGCACAAGGCCTGATTGCCGACACTTGGCCTTGACGGCGATGCAGCAAGCGCCTATAAACCATATAAAAATAAACCGCACTCGTCAAGACGGAGCGCGTCATAGCCTAAATAGTGCGGGAGAATATATGTTAGCTGATGGAAGATGAACTTCATATCGCACAGAATAGTCGGCGTTCCGTATAGCAGGATCAAAGTGCGGGGTAACACCGAGGCTCCGCAAAAATGGACGCAGGCGATAATTGAGCAGACCAAACAACTACCAAAGGTCACAGAAGCGTGCATCCTCAAAGTCACTTTCCTGCTTCCACCCAACAAGTTCCCGAAGGATTTGCCATACGGCCCGGATTTGGATAACCTGATGAAGAGGTTGATGGATGCACTCAGTCACACCATCTTCAGCGACACAGAGGGAAAAGATTCTTGCGTGATCGAGATGAGTGTCATGAAGACCACCGTCAAATCAGAAGGGGAAGCAGGAGCCTTAATCCAAGTGCTTCCGATAAGAATAAAATAAGACAGCGAACCAGCGGTTCGAGCACGAAGCGGCCCCATTCTGGTTGTTTGGCAGGCAAGAGAACGAAGGGATGTTATTTCGGATTGCGGATTTTGAATTGAGATTGCTTCCTCTTCGACTTTGCTCAAAGCAGGGGCCTACGGCCTCACAATGACAAACCACAGGATTCCCGCCTGCGCGGGAATGACAAAATCACAAGTCACGAATGACCCATCCTTCGTCCGATACAGCGGACTACGGAGGGCAGGCGAGTCACGAACGACGAATCACGAGCCACGAATTATGGAGGGCCCGGCTTCGCCTATGGGCTACGCCGAGGCAAGCAGGCCAGCAGTGAGCAGCTACGGGGGGCATTTTGCGCAGGCGGAGCGGAAAAGCATCGTGCTAAGATACCGGTCGCCGCGGTCAGGTATTATGGTAACTACCGTGCCGGATTTCATTCCACTTGCGACACGCAAAGCGCCGGCAACGGCAGCGCCGCTGGAAATGCCGGCAAAAATACCTTCCTCGGATGCCAGACGCCGAGCCATTTCAAACGCTTCTTCATCATTTATAGTTATTACATCATCTAATTGAGACCTGTCATAAATATCGGGGACGATGGATTCGGTCATATTCTTTAGGCCCTGGATGGCGTGGCCGAGAGGAGGTTCGATACCGATAATTTTGATATGCTTTGATTTTTCTTTAAGATACCGTGACACGCCCATAAGCGTTCCGGTAGTGCCCATACCTGTAACGAAGGTGTCTATTTGGCCTTGGGTCTGGTTAAAGATTTCCGGGGCGGTTGTTTCATAATGAGATAATGGATTATTCTTATTGGCGAACTGGTTGGGCATAAAGTATTTGTCTGGGTTATCCTTAAGAATCTTGTGGGCCATTCTTATCGCGCCATCGGTGCTTTCCCGCGCACGTGTAAGAATGACTCGTGCGCCGAGCGCTTCGAGGACGTGCCGGCGTTCTGTGCTGACACATTCGGGCAGGGTAAGCTCGACACGATAGCCCTTGGTTGCGCCAATCATCGCCAGAGCGATGCCCATATTGCCGGAGGTGGGTTCGAGGATAGTTTTATCTTTTGTAAGCTCGCCGGACTGTTCGGCCTTATTTATCATATAAAGGGCTGGGCGGTCCTTGACCGAGCCGCCTGGATTATTGCCTTCGAGCTTGGCAAAGATTTTGACTTTGGAGTTGTGATTTAGGTTCCTTAGTTCCACCAAGGGGGTATTGCCAATAGTAGAAAGTATATCCATCAGGTTTCTCTCTAAAAATTTAACACATCCAGAAGGCAGCATAATAACAAATATAAAGCCACTCGTCCATCTTGTTTTTTAACGAGTCCTTTTTCGATTTACGATTTGTAATTTTTGATTTACAATCGGCAGCAATCCATTCTCTGTAGCTCTGCTACTGCGAAGGATGCATTGGAAGTCGGCGATATAGGAGATAGAACGATAGGCCATGAATACAACTAAAAGTAGCCGTAATGACAATAGTAGAGATGCGGGCGAAGGGCCGGGAAAGCTGGACTTTATCCGACAGATTGTAGTCGAGGACCTAAAGACTAATAAGTGGGGCGGCAGGGTTGTGACACGGTTTCCGCCCGAGCCGAACGGGTATCTGCACATCGGGCACGCAAAGAGTATTTGTCTGAATTTCGGTATCGCAGCGGAATTCGGAGACAGATGCCACCTGCGTTTTGACGATACCAATCCCGAAAAGGAAGAGCAGGAATACGTTGATTCCATCATTGAAGACGTCCACTGGCTGGGATGGGACTGGGGCAAGCATCTTTATTTTGGGTCGGATTATTTTGAACAGATGTATGAATATGCCATCCAGCTTATAAAAAAAGGTTCGGCGTATGTCTGTGATTTGAGTGCTGACGAAGTAA
>CAZKOQ010000389.1:0-3287 GCA_964554425.1 uncultured Pirellulales bacterium
ACATTCTGGGGTAAGCAAGCACAGAATGACAACACTGAAATAACCTCCGATTACGACATTCGGGGGCTAAACAAACCCGGTGTGAAGGAGGACCCCGCCTTAAAAGGCGGGGCTAAACGAGAAGGAAGAACCCACCCAATAAATTGGGGGGCTAAATACGCTGAAGGCGGCAATTCGTGAATTTTCGCTTTATGCAACAGTAAAATTGCCCTATACTATTTTACATAGAGCAGATAACGTTTTCGGGCAGCGGGTATGCCTGATTTTTGGGATTTTATGCAATAAAACAAGTATAGGTGGCGTCTCTACTTACGTGAGAAGTATCTGGGTATGGCAAGCAGTAACAACTTAGCGCCAGTGATAGCCGGCTGCAAGAGCGGTGATGCCGGGTGCTTCTCGCAGATAGTCGAGTTGTATGCTGGCCGGTGTTTCGGCTACTTTTACCGACTGACGGGCAACAGTGACGTCAGCGATGAGCTATTGAGCGAGCTATTTGTCAAGTTAGTGGAGAAGATTGGCTCCTACAAAGGAGGCGCTTTTGAAAGCTGGCTGTTCAGGATAGCAACCAATATTTTTCACGACTATCTTAGGGCGAAGCAGCGGCGTAAGAGATTATTTGAGTCGTTTGATGGAGAAAGAAGAGAGCTTGAGCCGGAGGCAAGAGAGCCGAAGAAGACTGAGGGCGAAATATCCGATAAATTACAGGTGCAGCTTGGGAAGCTCGATGAGGCGACACGGGAATTGATAATGCTGCGATTTTACTCGGAACTAAGTATTAAAGAGATAGCCCAAGTGCGTTCCGAACCGATTGGGACGACACTATCGAAGCTGCACCGTGGATTGAAAAGATTACGTGAATTGATGGAGTAACGGAATTATGAGTGAGAGAAACGAGGAGAATCTGAGGGAGTTGTTTGAGGGATTTGTCAGTCCTGAGCAGGCCGATGAGGCGGTTGAGGACATCGTCAAGGCCGAGCAAATCCTTAGGGAGAATCCTGCGCCTGAGCCGAGTAAGGAACTTATAAATAGCATAAAGTCGCAAGTTACGTGGAGCTTGCTGCGGAGGCGGGAGCATATACGGAGGATGCGATATGAGGCGGTGGCAGCAGTAGCGGCGGCGGTGCTTGTCGTTGCAACAATAGGGAACAAGCTGTTCGAGTGGAAGCAGGGCAGAACCGAAAGGATATATGCCGCGTCGATTGTCGCACCGTGGGAGGGCGATGACCCGTATCTGTCGGTTTTGACTTCCGAGGTCGAGCAAATAGAGAACGACGTTCTGACACTCGAAAAAGGGAGAACCAACGGTAAGAGCAAAAGGGCAGTAGATGAGCTGGAAGTGGAAGTGATAGAAATAAACAGCGATTTCGAAAAGGGGCAATTTATATGGATGTGAGCCGTAGAATTATACCAATGGTGTTTGGGCTGATAGCAGTGTTTTATTTAGGGTGCTATGCCGGGGAAGGCAAGCCCACCCAAAAGTCGCCGGCGGGCAAGCCGCGAGAAGAGGGCAAGGAAGAGAAAAAGAAGGATGATATCTTTGCGGAGACCGAAAAAGGGCGTGGGGGGCCGCCTGGGCCTGGTGGGCCGAGATTTGATGGACGAGGGGGCCCAAGGTTTTTTGAACTGTCCGAGGAGACAATCAAACAAGTAATGGACGCTCTGGCAAAGAGGGACCCTGAAAAGGCAAAGGAACTGTCAAAGCTGCGGGAGAAAGACCCCGAGCAATTCAAGGCCGAGCTTAGGATGCATGGGCGTGAGGAGCTGGGGAAGATATTCAGAGAGCAGATGGAGACGTGGAGAAAGAGGTGGGAGGCGGAATACATTGCGTGGCTTGAGAAAAATTACCCACAGGAGGCAGAAGAAGTTAAGAAGAACAAAGATAAGGACCAGGGGCTTTACACCAAGAGAATGCAGCTTAGTATGGAGCGATACGGGGAGATATACTGGGCGTCGAGAGATAATCCGGAGCTGGAGGCCATACTGAAGGCGGATTTGGAGCTTAAAAATAAGAAGGATGAATTGCTTAAGAAGATAAAATCAGCGAAAGAAGAAGAGACAAAGAAAAACCTGATAACGGAACTACAAAAGGTAGTAAGCGATAGGTTCGATGTGATTGTGAGGCGGAAGGAATTGGAATACGAGCGGCTGCTGAGGCGGCTTGAGGAATTGAAGAAGCAGGTTGAGGAAAATAAGGAAGAGATTAACAAGTGGAAGGACCCGACATTCAGAAAAGGAAACGTCGAGAAGCACGTTGAGGACCTGATAAAGGGACTTCCAAAGTTCAAGTGGGACTGATTCGTGGTTCGTGATTCGTGATTCGTGACTCGTCGCTCGTGATTCGTCCATTCTCCGTTGCAGGGCTACTGCGAAGAATGAATGACTCGTTGTTCGAAAAACAGAATACAGGAGGCAGGAGACAGAATGAGTTCGGTCGATTGTCGTTAGTCGCTGGTCGTTAGTCGATTTGCGATTGCTGATTTACGATTTTCAATTTACTATTTACAAGGCCTTGCGGGATTCCGTAAGGTCTTTTTTTATGCGTATGGCGAATAAGAAAACTGAAACTGTTCGATTTTATCTTTAGCCACGAATTTGCACGAATTAAAACTGATTTAGACATGAAAAGGCACAAAAATTAACCACGAATGGACACGAACAGACACGAATTTTCACATATTTTTTCTTGACTTAATAGAGGGAGAAGTGATAAACTCATATCGCCAAATAGATTTTTAGCCAAAAGATAGTTTTAAGGAGGCAGACGATGAAGATTCATTCAATCCTCATTAGTGTGGTATTGGTTCTGTTTGTGGGTGATTTTGCAGAAGCCAAGTATAGCGGCGGGAACGGTGAGCCGAACGACCCATACAGAATCGCAACAGCCGAAGACCTCAACGACATCGGCAATTATGAAGAAGACTGGGACAAACACTTTATCCTCGTCAACGATGTCAACCTCGCTGAATACACCGGCACACAGTTCAAAATCATTGGAAACAGCACAACAATGTTTATGGGCGTTTTTGACGGCAATGACCATAAGATTTTGAATTTCACATGGAACTCTATTGGCGGAAGCGGTTTCGGCCTGTTTAGATATTTAGGGGGAGTCGGACAAATTAAAAACCTTGGTCTGGAAAATGTGGATGTGAACGCCGTAAATGGCTCTTATGTCGGCGGGCTGGTGGGATGCAATTGGTATCATGGCACGATAACCAACTGCTATTCGACAGGCAGTGTTTCGGGACCTAATTATGTTGGCGGCTTGGTGGGATACAATGACTACG
>CAZKOQ010000390.1:0-3281 GCA_964554425.1 uncultured Pirellulales bacterium
ACACGGATAGTTCCATTGGTTACATTGAAGGACCTAAAGCTTATAAGTATGATGGTCCGAATCCCAATCCGTATGTCCAGGAACACGCCGACCTCATCAAGAGTATTCGCGAGGGTAAGCCGCTGAATGAGGGTCGCAACGTGGCCGAGAGCACAATGGCGGCAATTATGGGCCGGATGAGCGCATATACGGGCCGTGCACTGAAATGGGATTGGGCGATGAACGCATCTAAACTGGACCTTACGCCTCCGAAATATGAATTCGGCGATTTGCCTGTTCCGCCGGTCGCCGTGCCCGGTAAGACACAGCTCCTATAATGTAGTTGGGCCAACAAGAGTTAGTTGAAAGGACAAGCGATGGAAAAGAAATCGAAAGAAAAGAAACAACAGTTATCTCGCAGAAACTTTATCAAAGCATCAGGGGCGTTAGGTGCGGCGACACTCCTATTAGGCACGGAGCGAATGTTCGCAGCAGGTTCAGACAAAATACGCGTAGGTCTTATCGGGTGCGGCGGCCGAGGCACATACGACACGACAAATTGCCTGAAATCTGCAGAGAATGTCGAACTTGTGGCAATGGGCGACCTATTCAAAGACCGCGTGAATGGCGCAATGCAAGCTCTAAAAGAAAACCTGGGCCAAAAGGTAAAGGTAACAGCAGATAGCTGTTTTGTTGGCTGGGATGCCTACAAAAAGGTAATTGCGTGTGACGTTGATTTGGTGATACTGACTGAAGCGCCGCACTTTCGCTCCGAGCACCTGCGGGCCGCAATTGAGGCAGGCAAGCACGTGTTTATGGAAAAGCCCGTTGCGGTTGACCCTGTAGGCGTGCGTTCAGTTATCGAATCATCGGCACTTGCAGACCAGAAGAAGCTGACAATATTAGCCGGGACGCAGATGCGGCGGATAGCGCATTTAGTGGCAATTATAGAGAGAATCCACAACGGCGACCTCGGCAAGATTCTATCCGGCCAGTGCGTGCGAATCGGCGGCGGAATGTTAGACTGGGGCGCCAGGAAGCGCCAGCCGAGCTGGTCCGATATGGAATGGCAGATTCGCCGCTGGCTGTTCCTGACATGGCTTTCCGGTGACTTCATCTGCGAGATGCACGTGCACAACCTCGATATAGTCAACTGGTCGCTTAATGCGCATCCAGTGCAGTGCATCGGCATGGGCGGGCGGCAGGTGCGGACAGCCCCGGAATATGGCGATTCCTACGACCACTTCGCAGTCGAATATGAGTATCCAAACGGAGTGCGAATAGAATATATGGGCGCACAAATTGACGGCGCCACAGACCGTTGCGACCAGCGGCTGGTCGGCACGAAGGGCTCGGCATATATGGACTTCGCCAACGCCATAATCGAGGGCGAGAAGCCATTCAAATATGAGGGGCCTTCGCCGGACCCCTGCATAAGACAGCACGCAGACCAGATTGCCGCGATTCGCCAGAGCAAGCCGCTCAACGAAGGCAAACGCATCGCCGAAAGCACGCTGACGACAATTATGGGAAGAATGAGCGCATATACCGGCAGAGCACTGAAGTGGGACTGGGTAATGAATGCGTCTAAATTGGACTTGCGACCTCCTAAATATGAATTCGGCGATTTGCCGATGCCGCCAGTCGCCGTCCCCGGTAAGACGCCTCTAATCTAAAAAGAATCTGACAGTGAAAAAGGAGAACTTATGAAACGTTTTATTATTGTTGCGGCGGTAGCAATCACAATAGCAGGATTACTGGTCGCTGTCGCCGGTTCGCAAGAAGAGCAAAAGGGGCCTATCGTCCCAAAAGAAAAAACCGTTCTATGGAACGGCAAAGACTTTACCGGCTGGAAACTCTTTATACCAGACCCTGCAGCAGATGTCACCAAGACGTGGTCAATCAATGAGGGCGTGATTCGCTGCGAAGGACGGCCGACAGGTTATATGCGAACGGAGGCCGATTATGCCAATTACCTGTTCCACGCAGAGTGGCGCTGGCCTGAAAAGGGCGGCAACAGCGGCGTTCTCGTCCATAAGAGCGGACCTGACGCGGTCTGGCCAAAAAGTCTGGAATGCCAGTTGGCATCGGGGAATGCCGGCGACTTCTGGGTCATCGGGGGTGTGGAAACAAAGGAACACTCCAAAGGCGGCAAACGAGTCAGCGACCGCAGAACAATAAAACTAAAACAGAGCAGTGAAAAGCCCCTCGGCCAGTGGAATTCGTATGATATCCTCTGCAAGGATGATTGGGTGGTAGTATTAGTAAATGGCATATTGCAAAATGTAGCCACAAAGTGCTCGGTAACATCAGGCAAGATTTGCCTGCAAAGCGAAGGAGCACCGGTCGAGTTCCGCAACATTTACCTTGAGCCGCTCGAGTGAGCCGTGCAATTTTAATTTTTGAAATGGGCGCATAGACAAGATAGGCCATTTTTTAGTGGGAGAATGAGAAAAACTTCAAAGCGCAAAACTGAAAGCGAATCCGTCCTCAGCGGATTACATCAATCTTGCATTTTGATTTTTGATATTTGATTTTAATTTGTGACTATTTATGAAGGTCTTAGTTGCAGAAAAGTGCGGATTCTGTCCGGGCGTCAGAAATGCCATTAGTCTGGCGGAAAAAACACTGACACAAGAAAAAGATGTCTATAGTCTCGGCCCGATTATCCATAATAGAGATGAGGTTGACCGACTGGCAAAAGCGGGACTAAAGACCGTAGAGAGAATCGACGAAATCTTCTCAGGGACGGTCATCATTCGCTCGCACGGCGCTGCTCCCGAACAGGTAGCAAAACTTAAGGAAAAGGGAGTCAACATAGTTGATGCTACTTGCGTCCTGGTCAAAAGAGTCCAGCGAATAGCAGCAGAACTTGAGAGTGAAGGTTACAAAGTAGTAATTATAGGTGAGGAGAACCATCCTGAGGTCCAGGCGGTCGTCGGCTGTGCAAAAGATGTTACCGTGATTACTAATGAAGCGGATTTAGGTAAACTGCCCAAAAAAGGCAAACTGGGAATAATCTGCCAAACAACCCAAAGTCCGGGCCATTTTGGCAAAATGCTGGGGGCCATAGGCCAACACACTTTTAGCGAGCTAAAGGTAATCAACACTCTGTGTCAGGAGGCGATAAAAAGGCAGGAATCAGCCGTCCAGTTGTGTAAGCAAGTGGATATAATGTTTGTGCTTGGCAGCTTGGACAGCGCCAACACACGCCGGCTGGCAGAACTTTGTAAAAAATGGAATCCTCAAACGTTTCACTTGCAAAATTGGAAAGAACTTGATATAAGTGTGGTTTTTGGTAA
>CAZKOQ010000391.1:0-3278 GCA_964554425.1 uncultured Pirellulales bacterium
ACTCGTATCATCCACAATAACTTCATCGACCTCGACCCTGCTCCGCCGGACACTACTCGGATTCATATCGAGCGAGTTATAGGTCTTCCGCCCGACCCCACTGGTATGATGTGGCTGCGAAACCTCACAGACCTCAACCCGGAATCGCCAACTTACGGCAAGATGATAAGCACCCGCGTAAAGGTCCTGTTCGCAAAGTCAACCGAAAAAAATATTACAATTCGCTTCAAGTACCTCTTTGAAAATGCCCCGCCGGGCACAGAACTGGTTGTGTATCTTACCGATGTGCCGGACCTCCTGGCCGCCAACGACCCGCAGCGGGATATCCATTATATCGAAGTTGCCCGTATCCCGGCTCCACCTCCCGGCTGGCCCGGCGCACAAGGCAGCGGCAGATTCGCTATATTCCAGAAAACCGTCTCTACCGAGGACCTCTACTTCACCGAGGGCATACGAATCGAGATAGAACTCCTCGAACCTCAGGTCCAGAGATTACCGTTCTCATTACTATCCGACACAGGGCTGGAGGCATCGCCTCCACCAGGCGCATCGGCGTTTCTCGATACCTGGAGCGCAGAAATCCACTGCGAAGGCATCTGCCTCGACCTGACCTGGGATAATTTCGTCAATGAAGTTGACTTCGTCACCGTTATATGCGCCAGCGGCTGCTCATCAGAACTTCTTACTGATGGAACAGGCGACTATGTCTGCTTCGAAGGACCATTCGGCACAGATGGCTACATCGACCCACACGATGTAAGCGGCTGGGAGTGGACACTCAACTCCGATGGCAGAAAAAATCTCTGCGATGGCATCCCACTTAGCGAAGGCACAGAAGCGGCAAGTATGGAAGCAGACGGTCTTACCGGCTCTGGCGGTGTAACAATCCTTTCCAATCCGCCAGGCGATTTCAACGACCTTCTCATCCTCGGCAAACGCGGCACAAACGACGCTAACGCTGCAACTAAACTAAAAGACCGCCTCTACGTCTTCAACAGCAACCGTCAATACAATAGATACCTTTCCGCAGCATCCGACCGCTGCAACATAAAGATTGTGCAGGACCCCAACGGCCAGATTTATCAAATTAACTACGAAGCGGGCGTCCGAATGCTCGACGCATCGCACACAACAATTATTCCGCGAGGCCAGGTAACTTATGCCGGCGAACCACGCTACAATAAAACCTCCACCGTCTATGTCGGCATCAAAGGCGAAGATGCCGTTGGCCGACCCATCCTCGATGCCGCCTTTGACACAGCCGGCTACATCTACGTCGCACCGGTAGTGGTCAATCCTGACGGCAACGACTCTTATGCCGCCGCAGCCAAACTGCAGCGCAAACCATCAGACACGCCTCCTTACAAAGTCGTCAAAATCTATGATGACCCGCCGCCTCCAGGAGACAACAAATACCGAAACTACATCCGCGAAATCGAAATAGACAGCGCCGGCAGCGTCTATGTCCTCAATTCGCACGCCCTCAACGAAAGCGATACACTTTGGAGATACTATACCAACGGCACCAAGGAACGCATTGACCTCGCCGACCCCGACATTAACTTGCCCGACCCCGTCGCAATGTATATGTCAAACGCCACAAATATGCTCTATCTCGCCTCGGCTCAATACAATGCCGATGACTGCAACGATTCCGTAATCTACGGCTTCTCCACCACATCCGCTCTGACGCTCTCCCGCTCTATCACAATCTACTATATGCACCAGGTTACCGGCATCACCGAGGACCCCGACAGCGGCACGCTCTGGGTCGTCGGATTCTATATAGATGAAATCCCCGAATACCCCGACCCCTACCAGCCGCCCTTCTATATACCCTGTATAGCGCAGGTCTCGCTCGGCAGCAACAGCGCCCAGGCACAATCGCTTCTCGGCGCCCACGACCTTGCGATGCCCTTTGCAATCCTGTGGACCAAGACCACAAATTGCGGCGGGGCTGACCTCGACGGCAGCAACCGTGTGAACTTCGATGATTTTGCCCTCTTTCGCCGCCGCTGGCGCAATTCCAACTGCGCACCGTCATCCTGGTGCTATGGAGCCGACCTCAACAATAATAAAACAGTTGAGATAACAGACCTTGCTATCTTCGCCCAGAACTGGCTCCAAACCGACTGCACCGGTAATTGAAAACTTAAAGCTAAAAATGCAAAACTGGGGAGACCCCAACTTTCGCCTTCTGCCCTCTGTCTTTTGTCTCTTGACTTCTTATCGCTACGATATACGAAATACGATTCACGAGCATTGTGTATCGAGCATCAAGCATCGACTAATCCAAATAAAACTTCTATTGACAAAAAATCACTTGACTTCCTAAAAGGACGTTTCTATCATTATTCCAACAGAGCTGGGACTTCATCTGACGATATACGATACACGAATCCGCCTTCGGCGGACAAGCTACAAACGACTAAATATGAGCGACAAGTTACGAGGGACGAATTTTTATGGCTTCTTTAATCATAACATCCGGCCAACAAACAGGTGACTATTACCCGCTCGGCCAGCGAACAAACGTAATCGGCAGAGCCGAGGCACTTCCAATCCAGCTTCTGGATGACTTGGTCTCACGCCGGCATATGCAAATCCGCTACGATAAAGACAAAAAGCAGTATCTCGCCCTCGATATGAAAAGTAAGCACGGCGTGTATATCAACGCCAAAAAAATCACCGCAGAGACCGCACTGGTCGATGGCGATGAAATACTTGTCGGCCAGACCACGCTGTTATTTACAGAAAAGGACTTTGAAGACCGTGAAAGTGCCCTCTCCCACTTCAAAAAAGTCGGAGAGCGCTCCCGCCAAACTCGCCTTTAATACAAGAGCTCAAATAGACCTCTAACGTGGTCTTTATAATACATAAAACTGGCAATAAAAGCTATGTAGATATGCGGGACGGCAATAACATAGATTACGCCATAGATACCCTCACCAACCGCTACGACAGCGTCGGTGGCAATAACTTAACCTACGACGCCGCAGGCAATCTAACAAAGGACAAAAATGGCTACACATACCATTACGATTATGAAAATCGCCTGATAAAGATAAAGAAATCCAACGATACCGTGGACGTGGCTGAATTCTCTTATGACGCCTTAGGCAGAAGGATTGAGAAAAAGGATTCTATCACGTCCGCCAACACAAGACGATATTACTACAATAACAACTGGCGGATTCTGTCGGAATATGACGGCGGCGGGACGTATAAAAAGTCGTATATTTACGGCAATTACATTGATGAGGTGCTGATGTCTGTGG
>CAZKOQ010000392.1:0-3253 GCA_964554425.1 uncultured Pirellulales bacterium
AACACGTAATTGAAATCTACAAACAGATTTGTGCCGATTATGCCGTCAAGGATTCCGCCTTCGGGCGAGGGAGCATCCAACATAACAACAGGAACGTTGGTGAAGCTAAGCCATCCTCTGCTGGCTGGCGTTTCGAGCAAATCTATGTAGTAGCCCGGCGCTGTTATCACTTCGGCGGTAGCCGTCAATATCTCTATTTCAAAATCAGGATTATCAGGGTCAAGCTCGAGAATCGCGCCGAGGGCTTCGCTGACAATCGTATAGCTGCTGCCTGTGTCAAAGATAAAATTTTCGTTCTGAAGGGCGCTTCTGCTGCCGTTAGCAAGATCCACTCTGTCGAAGAAAAATAAGGCGGTTGCCGTCCACCCTCCCATTATGGTAGAGGGAATGAGCGGCGACGGGTCCTCCGGGTCTATAAAGTTAAAAAGATACTCTACGGCATACGCCCCGGTAGGCCGCAGCACCAGAGATATTGAGTTTGGGTAGCTCGGAATGGATGGGTCATCTAAATCATAAAAACGTATATCAGGAGCGGTGAGCCTGACGTCGTTGCGTGTAATGGTAATTGGCTGGTCATTGTAGAAAGCGGCGGCATAATAAACGGAAAGGGGCGTCCCGACAGTGGTAAGCAAACCCGGCGACTCATCCGGGTCGCCCACGGCTATAGAGACATTCGTCTGCCCTAACATTTTGGAGCGGTCGGTGACAAGCCCATTAGGTTCGACTGCAGCAAGCCCATCTATAAAAACGCCTATCGGCTGGCTCACCAAAACAGTCACTGGCTCGCCGCTTATGCCAAAAAGGTCTGTCGTATTCGATGTTATCAGGTCAGGCCAATGGCCAAATAGACCGGCTGTGACGGCATCGTCGCTACCCATTACGTGCAGCCCTGCACCGGTGTCAAAGACAGCGATAGCAAAATCACTTTCAGGGGTGGAAGTCAGATAGTCACCAACAATTGAATCGGCAGGTACGGCATCGATTTCCCACTCTCCCAGTCTCTCATCTGTGAGCGTGACGACTATCCAGGAAATGAATCCGCCCAGCGATGGAGAATCAACTGTGATGGCGCTGGTCAAGGCCGGTGCGGATAAAGTGCTGGGTGCATAACCCTCGGTGGTATAGACATCTTTGACCGACAACCTGTTATGATTCTGAAGCCGGTCGTCGGCAAGTTGTGGAGGTCGTCCTGCCGGGAATTTTATGGCTGTTACCCGACCGCCGCCAAAAGCAGGCCAGTTGACCTCCTGACGCTGCCAGCCGGTTTGGGTGGCCGAGGCGCCGCTTGGCCACACCGCGATAGCAGTTATCAGCAGAATGAGGACAGCAAAAATTGCCTTTTTGGGACCCATTTTTTGTGCCCTTTTTGATACCTTCACACAATACATTATACCATAAATTTGACAATTTTTCGCACAGAAAACCAAAAAAGTAGGCAAATACTGTTATATCCTTGACTTATCGACTCTTTTTGCGCAATAGTGAATGCAGTTTGGGTCCCCGTAGCTCAATTGGATAGAGCGTTGGCCTCCGGAGCCAAAGGTTGCGCGTTCGACTCGCGCCGGGGATAGTCGTTAAGTTGGCTGCCATCAAGCGCTTATGCTTGGTAGCATTCTTCTTTCCGGGGTCTCGGAATCGTGCTGCAACAGATTTGCAACAAAATCCTTTCGCATAACTAAGGCGCTTGCTTTTCGAGCACGCTGCAATAGATCCTCACGAACAGATAGGTAAAAGCGACGCGTTGTATCGAAATCGGCGTGTCCAGCCAGATTCATTATGTCATATTCGGCAAGGCCGTTGGCAAACCACCGACTCAGGCACGTTCGCCATAGGTCGTGGAATTTACCGTCTTCGATTCCAGCGTGGGCCAGTATCTTCTTGAACTGCCGCGTGAAGTTGTTAATCGGGCAGCTGCACTGGTAGAATTTCCACCGACCTTCGTGACAGTCCTAATGCGCCACACATCGTGATCAATCCCCGAACACATGAGAGATACACCATTCCCAAGAGCCTGAAGTTGGACTCCTACTGTATCCAGGACCTGAACCCAGCAGATGGAAACGTGAGTAACTGCTACACCATCGGTGATATGTGGAAGACGATCATCACCAACGCTCACGCGACTGGCGAACCAAGCATTTGTTTCATTGACCGTGTCAATGCGGCTAATCCCATTCCTGCTCTGGGCACTATAAATGCGGTGAATCCCTGCGGCGATCAGCCCTTGCTCGATTTTGAGGCCTGCAATCTGGGCTCTCTAAATATCTCAAAGTTTGTTATGTCAGACGGCGTTGACCTGGATTGGCGCAAACTCGGTGAGGCAACCGAATACGGTGTAAGATTCCTGGATGACGTGATAGATGCCAATTTCTGGCCGATTCGGGATATCCGGGACGCGAGCCTCGGTAATAGAAAGGTCGGTCTTGGCGCTATGGGCTTTGCCGACACGTTGGTTCTGTTGGGCATCCGCTACGACAGTGATGAAGCAGTTGCTTTTGCAGAGAAGCTCGGCCGGTTCATTCAGGACCAGTCCCATCGTGCCAGTGAGAGATTGGCCCAGCAGCGAGGATGTTTTCCCAACTGGGAAGGCAGTATCTGGGATACCAAGCACCACATGCCAATGCGAAATGCGACATGCACGACGATAGCCCCGACGGGAAGCATCAGCATCATTGCAAAATGCAGTAGTGGCATCGACCGCTGCCTGTGGGTGTTCATCAAGCAGACCGATGGCGTAAGCTTGGCCAAAAATGCTATTTAAGAGACTTTCAAAAGCCCTTTTTTTAGTAGCCTCTTTTAGGCATAACAAAGGGTCGAGTAATGTGGTACTTTTTTTAGTTCCAGGACATTGCGAAGGTCGGAGAAGTCCAGTAACATTTGGATGATACCACGATAATCGGTCTTTAGAAATTGCCGAAGGATTAGGATGGCGAATAGTTGATGTTGGGTAAAAATCTTTGGCGAAAATTGGTGGGAGTAAATTGGCAAAGAATCTTTGGCTACGCGTAGAGCCATTTTTGCCAGTGCTACTGGCGATTTGGTCATTTTTCTTTTGATTTCCATGAACCATAAATCGTCCCACTTATTCAAAAATCCTGAAGGTTTTCAACAGAGCATTATCCTCTCATAAAAGCTGGATCAGTTTTTGGGGCAGACCAGTCACCTTTTTGCTCTCTCAATACTTCAAGTATACTCATAATTCTTGGCCCCAACTCAGCTCCTTCGAAGGGCTTTGGGATATAGTCATCGGCAC
>CAZKOQ010000393.1:0-3206 GCA_964554425.1 uncultured Pirellulales bacterium
GGGCGCTCGTCTCGGCGGAGCGAGCCGTAGCCGGGAAGCCAGGCGAAGCCCGACTGAACCATTTTTCCCTATTCCTGCCGTGCAATCTGAAATACCCGGTCTTTCCTATCGTGCAGTCCTGCATATCGAACGAGTCCGGGCCGGTGGGATAGTCAAGATTGCAGACCGAAACGCCAAGCTCATCTAAAAATTTCAATGCACCTTCTTCCTGCCACGATTTATGCCTCACCTCCACTACCAGATTAAATGCGATTGAGAAGCTCTCTACTATTTTTGCAAGACGCTGCCGGTTATCCTCGCAATCCGCAAAGTCGTATCTAAATTGCACAAGCAGGTGTCTTAACTTACCCACATCGAGCATCGGCTGGAAACCTTTATGAAACTGCTCGACCATTTCGGCATCAAGCTTACCTTCGTGGCTGAAATCCCGATGCAGCTTTGCGGTAAAGAAAAACTCCGGCTTCCCAGAAACGTTTTTCAGCCAGGACATCGTAGTTTTATCCGAGGGTGGGCGGTAAAAGGTATTGTTGATTTCGACACAATCAACGAATCTGCTTACGTATTCAAGCTGGTTGATTTTCGACCCGGTATATACAATCCCTTTCCAATCCGGATACGACCACCCCGCTATTCCGATATAAACCCTACCTGCCATAACTCGTGGTTCGTGACTCGTCTGCCAATGGCGGATTTCATTCCACAACAGGTTAAATACCTTCCGTGATTATCGTTTCACTTTCGGCGGTGCAACAATATGCAGCCGCAGCCCTGTCAAGAGATAAATATTGTGTCCCCGGAACTACCCCGCGTTCACTCCAGCGACTGGTTAGAGGTATTGGCTGTCTTCGGTGCTCTGAAGCTGGACACTTTTCCGTCGGAGTCAAAATAAACGGCATGCGCCTTGTCCGATGGGCCAAAGATGTCCAATCCCTCACTCCAAGTGTACGCCCAAAACTCGGGCATCACAATCTCCTTCTTACCATCGGTCTCCGTAGTAGTTGGGCCAATCTTGCGTTGGGACTCACCCAGCAAAGCGATGACGTCCTGCTTGGTCATGCCCACCTGAAGCTTTGCCCACGCTTCTGGTTGCACGCCCATGATCGGCCCTGGCTCGAACAAGTGGAGCTTGAAAAAGAAGTGAAAATAGATGAAGCCGCCAACGAACAAGAGCACGACCAAACTCATGGCTGTAACTAGCATGATTTTGATAGGGCGCTTCATAGTTGCTCCTCTAACAGTAATCGTTCACGGGTTTTTTGATCGTGTTGGGCAACGCACCTAACATCAAATACCCCATTCTTAAATTTTCCAGCTCACTTTATAACACATTCAAGGTTGCAAGTCAAACGCATGATGCCTGTTTTCTCTATTGCCTCTTGTTTGGCATCATTGTAATTTTCAACCGTAATTGCTATTCTTTCACCCGCCTTTGCAAATACATCCCTGCCGTGAAAAGTCCTGCTGGCATCTTTTGGGATAACAAGATGTCTAATGTCAACTATTCTTTGCTCTTTGAGAGTTTCCCATAGTAATCCGTTGTCTGGCCCGACAAAGTAATATTTATCCGTCTTTACCGCCAATGCTTTTCTTTTCGTGCCCACACCGGGGTCAACCACGCAGCAAAATGTTGCACCTTGCGGAAAATATTTGTAATTATTTTTAAGTATCCACGATGCCTCGATAATATTCTGCGGCGAGATTTCGTGACATAAATCCACCACATTTGCGTCGTGCGCAATACTACAAATCACACCCTTCATTACGCCCACGTATTCGCTTTGTCCGAAGTCGGTCAGCAAAACTATCATAGCAAGCCCCCGATTCATCTGTGAAACTGCGCTCTCAAAAAAATCATTGCACAATCTGCTAATTATTTTGTGCCCGATATGCCCTGGCAGCTTTCGGCGGCGCAACAATATGGAGTTTATTTCCTCCCACAAGAATATTTCCATCCGGCAATGGTGCAATCGTCTGCAACCGCTCATTCGGTGACGCATAATGGCCAACTCGCCTTATCTGCTGCGGCTCTCTGATATCATACACAGTCACACCGCCAAAATCTGTGCTTTCATTCAATATATATGCAAAACCATCCCTTAAGAATACCTGCCCTGGCGAAAAACCCGCCAGACGCTCCAATGCCGTCGGCGAGCGATATCCAACCATTTCAAGTGTCGCAATATCATCACGCACTTCTTTTAGCCGAAACACCTTAATAAAATCATTGTTCGTCTCGACAACAACACCACCTTCAATGCCCATTACACGATAGCCGGTTAGCTCTACTGTTGCTTTAAGTCGCTCTTCCACATTCAGACCCTCAGCCGGAATCAATCCGAGAGACATAGTGGCAAAAGTTCGCCCGCCGGCATCTCTTCCCCCACTTTCGCCACAAATCCCAACTCGCTTTTTTGTTGCACTCTCAAGGGTCGGCTTACCATCTGCCCCCAAATCAAAAACGAAAACCTGGCCCGATAGGTTCACAAAAACTTTGTCTTCAAGCAAGCACATCCCTTCGCAGCTTCCCATTCTATCCTCGATATGCGGCAACAGGTCAATCTTGTCTATCACGACCGCTTCATCACCACCCAGCGATACTGTCAACAGCTCCACCTTGCCCAATATCCATTTATCATCCGTTTCGCCTTTAGACGACGATGTTCTTATTAAATACGCCCACTGCGGATTCTTTGCCGACCAGACAAGCTGGCGTCTATCACCAGGCGATGAAAATGCTGACATCTGGTCCTTCGCTATAATAACATTTTCAACAACCGGCTCCTTTACCGAAAGGTCGAATGTCACCAAATAACTATATATCATATTGTCCGCAGTATACCCCGTAAATCCCGGTATTCTGTTGCTCAACAAAAGCACTCCCTTATATCCCTCACATACAATCGCCTCAACATTGCATCTCCCTTTGCTCTCCGGCTTAAGTGGTATCTGTCTGACACATTTAAGATTCGACCCAAGCTGAAACACAACCGTCAAAAATAGAAGCATCGCCACGCCGCCAACTAACCAGAACATCAGCTTCTGGCCGACCTTCACGCGCCAATTCTGCTTGACTGTTCGCCACGATACAACAACACCAACAAAACTTGCAGACACTACAAAAATGATATAACGCAGCAGGTCTATATTATAGCGCAGAGCCAGGTCATCAGCCCAGGGTATCTTGACCAGCCGCAGCTTGCCGGCAA
>CAZKOQ010000394.1:0-3201 GCA_964554425.1 uncultured Pirellulales bacterium
ACAAACCTTATGCCGAACCATCTTGACCGTTATGGGACATTCGCAAATTACTGTGCCGCCAAAGAAAATATCTTTAAGTTCCAAAAGCTAAACGAAAGCTCTCCTGCCGTCTCTATCTTTAATGCCGACGACAAGATTAGTGCCGAATGGTTTGAAAGGTATAAAAAGGACATCGGCAGGACTTGTATCAAATTTTCGGCTGATGATGTAGGCGAGAAAATTCGCAAAGTTTTTCCATTGCCCGGCCGCGCTAATCTTTCAAATCTTGCCGCCGCGGTCGCCATAGCTAAGCAGTTTGGCCTCGATGATGACAGCATCATAAACTGTCTGCCGGCCTTTAAGACGCTGCCGCATCGGCTTGAATTCATCGGCGAGATAAGAGGCGTCCGCTGGTTCAACGATTCTAAGGCGACTACCCCTGAAAGCGCTATTGTTGCACTCGAGGCCTTTGAGCAGCCCAGGATTATTATTGCCGGTGGATACGATAAGCACCTCCCCTTTGAGCAGCTTGGCGAAAAGATTGCCGTCAACGCCAAAGCAGCCGTTCTTATAGGCCAGACCGCCACAAAAATCGCCGCCGCAATAAGTAACGCTGAGTCGTCATTGCGAGCGAAGCGAAGCAATCTCAATAAACAAGCGACGAGAATCGAGATTGTCAATTCTCTCGCGGATGCCGTCAAATTAGCCGACAAGCTTGCCGTCAAGGGCGATGTGGTTCTGCTAAGCCCCGCCTGCGCAAGCTACGATATGTTCGAACACTTCCAGCAGCGAGGCGAGGAGTTCCGCAAACTCGTGTGGCAGCTTAAAACTTGATTATAGGAATATATCCGGCGGAAGATAAAAAATTGCAAAAAAACACAGTTTGTCTTTCCCGCCAAACATCTTGTCATTCCCGCGAAACATCTTGTCATTCCCGTGAAGGCGGGAATCCATCCTGCTGTGTCTCTAACGGGCCAGACTTATAAAAATCGCTGTTAATCTGTGTTAATCCGTGTCTAAAAATAAAATCGGTCAGATATTGTAGGGTGGGCTTCAGCCCACCGATTTACACAATCACACCTATCAGTTCAATCATCGCCGGTTTTCCCGGCAATCCTTCGTTAAGTGCCCTCTTAAATCTGTCGATTTGAATTGAAAAGTGTAACGTCAAAAAGAGATTAGAAAAGGTGATGGAAATGGATGGGAATAACGACCGAAGAAGAGAAAAAAGATTAAGTTATTACTGGCCTATCTGGTTTGCGGAAGACTTCAACGGGACGCTTTCACAAGGCCAGATGGCTGATGTTTCCAGTAAGGCCGCCGCCTTTACCTGCTATCCTGATTCTTGTCCCTTCCTGGGACAGCAGTTAACGGTCCGTTTCAGCGTCCCACGTTATGGCCCAGATGACTCGTTCGATTTGGCGAATTTCACCTGCGAAGGCCAGGTCTCGCGGGTCGATGACGTAAGCAGGTTCTCGCGACGGATTGCTCTGAAGTTCACTAAACCTTTGCCCTTCAGGCCCGGTGAGCAAGACGACTCTGACAGTGAGCTTCAACCCGCTGGACAGCTCGATGCTATGCAAGTATAGCATGCTGGCGCTTTGTCACAAGTCGATTGATGGGTGTCATTGCGAGGCCGCGTAAGTGGCCGTGGCAATCTCCGGTCTCAATAAAATTTCGCTTGGTTAAATGTCCTTCTGGCTCGGTCGAGGGTGATGAAAGGACTTATATTAATGAGATGTCATTGCGACCCCGAGCTTGTCGAGGGGGAAGCAATCTCCTTTTCAATCGAAAATCGTAAATAGAAAATATTAAATTATTGCCCTTGCCACCTCTCCGCAAGCCGTGCAAAATCACGAAAGTTCACTGTGCCATCACCATCTGCTTGCAGCCATTGACCGGCAAGTTTTGCCAGGTCGTCAAGACAAATTTCATCCGTCGAAAAGTCGCTATATATGCTCTCTAATCCGCCGGAACTTACGCCATTAATTGTCAACTCCATTGGCATACTGGTATCTGCCCTTTGACATTTTATTTTCCAGACTATTTTCTCCGGCTCAATCGCCTTTGAGCGGTCCACCTGGAATGTGCAAGTGTCAATGCTGGTAATCGATTGGCGTGTCTTAAAATCAATATCGCCGAATGTTACATTCGGCTCGATTATCGTCATATTCTCCGATGCCTGCATCATCTGGAGTTCTACGTTCTTTACCGCAAAGGAATAGAGATTCGTAAAGGTCGCATTACAATCGTATAGGAATATCGTCCTGTCAATGCGGTTTTTGTTCACAACCCCTAACTCCGGCTTTGTTGCTGTCAGTGCAAGACTATGCCCCTCGCCTGCGGCGATGGCGATAAAGCCGCTATTGGGCGAAGGGATATTGCACTGGCCATAGTTGTTTCTTCCCCAGGCGACGATGGAGCCATCCTGCTTTAACCCGAGCGAATAAGACGAGCCAGCAGCGATGGCGATAAAGCCGCTATTGGTCGAAGGGATATTGCACTGGCCATAGTTGTTTCTTCCCCAGGCGACGATGGAGCCATCCTGCTTTAACCCGAGCGAATGCTCCCCGCCAGCGCTAATGGCGATAAAGCCGCTATTGGGCTCTGGGATATCGCACTGGCCGGAACTGTTGTATCCCCAGGCGACGATGGAGCCATCCTGCTTTAACCCGAGCGAATGACCATAGCCGGCGCTAATGGCGATAAAGCCGCTATTTGGCGAAGGGATATTGCACTGGCCGTACTCGTTGTATCCCCGAGCGACGATGGAGCCATCCTGCTTTAGCCCGAGCGAATGATATATGCCAGCATCGATGGCGATAAAACCGCTATTTGGCGAAGGGATATTGCACTGGCCATAGTAGTTATCTCCCCAGGCGACGACGGAGCCATTCTGCTTTAATCCGAGCGAATGCCGATAGCCAGCAGCGATAGCGTTAAAGCCGCTATTGGGCGAAGGGATATTGCACTGGCCAGCGTCGTTCCTTCCCCAGGCTACGATTGAGCCATCCTGCTTTAACCCGAGCGAATGCTCGCCGCCGGCGCTAATGGCGATAAAGCGCCTATTGGGCGAAGGGATATTGCACTGGCCGTAGTCGTTCCATCCCAAGGCGACGATGGATCCATCCTGCTTTAACACGAGCGAATGCCACCCGCCGGCACTAATGGCGATAAAGCCGCTATTGGGCGAAGGGATATTGCACTGGCCTTCGTAGTTTC
>CAZKOQ010000395.1:0-3170 GCA_964554425.1 uncultured Pirellulales bacterium
GTTGTAGCCCGAACCGAACGAAGTTGGGGAGATTATCCAGAAGAACTTTTGATAGTCACGCGTTGGCCTGACGGAACCGGCAAAGTAAGGTGCGATTACTATCTTTCTAATGCATCGGCGGACACACATTTGGATGAGTTGGCGCGTGTTATCAAGCATGAACATCGTGTAGAAGACAGTCTAAAGCGAGCCAAGAGCGAGGCCGGGCGCATCCGCATATAAGTGAGTTTTAGTGTCTTGGTGCCTTGGTGGCAAAGAATAAAAAAGGCCGCAGGTCCCGATTAAAATCGGCCCTCACGGCCTTTCTTCTGATT
Organism: uncultured Pirellulales bacterium; assembly: GCA_964554425.1. Classification (GTDB taxonomy): domain Bacteria; phylum Planctomycetota; class Phycisphaerae; order Sedimentisphaerales; family Anaerobacaceae; genus CAYWXK01. The sequence goes on from CAZKOQ010000395.1 coordinate 315, forward strand.
TCGCTCTTCTAACTTCGCACTTACTACTTCTTCACGCCCTGCGTTTTCTAAGCACCGCCAGACTACCCAAGCTAAGCAGCAAAAGCGTCGCCGGTTCGGGAACAAATTCAAAGGTCCTCACAAATGCAATACCCATGGTATTCCCCGCGATGTGAGAGGACTCAACATCATACCAATGTAAGGTAGTGTCCCAGGTGTTGTAGCCACCCCATTGGCCCGCAGTATCGTCGTATCCTACACAAACCATCCAATGATCGGCTAAGCCTTCGCCAGATCCGTCTGTATCTACCGAAAACATTAAAGGGTCACCTGCAGCAATTTCCGGGGCAATAAAGTCAATAAAATCATCTACATTGATGTTCCAAGTAGTTGTATTCCAGAAAGTTGCGTCAGCGACTAGATCATCCGGTACAGCGTAGGTCCAATCAGCAGGATTGTATGTGGTCGGTTCTACGTGAATGACTGCATCCAATACATACCCATGGTCGCTTGCGTAGTCTTGCATGCCATAATGGAAATCAGTGGTATTTCCGTATCCGCCAGCATTCGTATTCATATAATTGTAGTGCAAATCCCAGGCTGTCGTTAACGGATCACTAACAAGACTACCTGGCGTAGCCAGACGGTTATCATAGGTATCTAGTATCATAGTTCCTGAAGTTGGTCCACAGCCAACATAGGCATCACCAACCTTATATGCAACTGTGTTATACCCATAACCTGGAACATCAGTCAGATACGTCTGGGCAGCATAAGAACTCTGAAGACCAATCAGCACACAAATTGTTATTAACTTTTTCATCATTTCATCTCCTTCCTCTATTTATGCATTTTTTTGCAAATCGTTTTCCTTCTAAAAAGGTTTTGAATCAATCAGTCTCACGCCCGTTGAGGCGGACCGCGCGGAGAGATACTGGCTTGTAAATGCGGCCAGCTTGCGGGAAGCCAAATGTTCCGTTCAAAAAAGAGCGGGGGCTGCAAGGATGCCTGCAGCCCTCGTTCGCCAGTATGAGTATTTTATGCTCGGCGTTTTCGCAGAGCAGTTACCAAACCGCCCACGCCAAGGAGGAGTATTGTCGCTGGTTCTGGGATACATATAGTATCGACAGTTATAGAATCTATGCTGCCACCGGTGCCGCCAAGTCCGACGCAAATGAACTCTTCATAGGGATTCGGACTGACTCTCCAACACTGTATTAGTCTTTTCCAACCATCTTCTTGGGTGATTATCGTTTGGCATAATCTGTTAACGGACCCTTCTGGAATGGCTGCTATTGTTGGTTCCCGCAGAACTCCCTGATAAATCATCTCAAGAACAATTTCCTTATAGGCAGTGGGATCGGGCTTGTTGGGAATTTGCAGCGTCATCTCGAGGGAGTTACCGTGCCAGACACCCCGCCATCCAGAACATACAGGATATATTTCACCAAAAGGCCGACCGGCTTTATCATTGGGCTGATGACCGGGAAATCCCGGCAGATAATAATCTTGCGGAGCGAGAACTTCGTCCGCTGGTTATTGCTCGCAAGATCAGTTTCGGCTCTCAATCTGAAAAAGGAGCCAGAACTCGCGAGATTCTTATGACGGTCTTGCACACACTAAAGAAAAGAACCCCCGATTCGATGGCTGCCTTTAAGTCTGCACTTGACAAACTTGCCGAGCAGCCCGATACAAACCCGGCTAAACTCCTTTTTGCCCTCGATTTATCCTAATCTACGCCTACCCACACATAACTGACACATTACGATTTTTTCTCTACCCCCTACATCCCGGCCCAGCAGGCGGCGAAATGCTCGTTGCTTTTTTGTACACGTAAACTATGGTGGAGACGTTGTCCGTAGCCAAACCACCCACATCGCCATCTGTTCCGAGAGAATTTATAAAATGAGTTGCTACCTCTTTAGTAATTTGAGAAGACCCAGTTTCTACATACATCCAGCATAGGCTACGCATTGTACAAGCGACAAAGTCATTACCATACGGGTCTGTACAAATGCCAACATACCATTTAACATAATCTGCACCTCTTTCATCAATATAGCTCTTAATGTCGTTAATTATTTTCTGCGTTTTGCTGGGGACGTTCATCTCGCAGTTTATAGTATTATACTCCCTATCTGCAGATATTTTCTACTCGGTAAAAGGCAGATTGAAATGTCTGGCAGATATTCTTCATAGAGAAGTTGACTGATCCATAAAATCCTAAAGGACCGAAAATTTCTTACCCTATCACTACGAAAAAAGGTAGCAAAAGCTGAAAGCAGAGCTGTTTTTACTACAATCGTTTGTATAAAGGCGTGGCCGGAACCGTTACTGTTGACTTTGTTTCTGGAAAAACTGGAAAAATTTGTGAAATTCTGCACAGAAAGCTGACGTTAGCCCTTGGAACCTCCCAGAAAACCACACTCAGCCACGATCAGGTGGTTATTCCCCAATAATCCGGTCCAACTTGTCATAAGAATACCTTCGAGATGGCCAAAGAATCTCTTTGAATTGGTTTGACCAGCGTTGATAATCTGCATAAAATTATCTATAGTTCGTATGTTGAACTTAGGAAAATCGGATTCGACCAAATGACTTTTTATCTTTGGCAATAGCTTGATTTTCCTTCTATAGGTCGTTCTTCTCGATGATGGTGTTTGTTGATGGGAGGTTAAACGATGATGAAAAAAGTTATGCCACTGATGCTAATTCTTGCTACAGCTTCAGTTTCCGCAGGAGGGGTGTCAACACAGGTATGCTTATCTGATGGAAATACACCTCTTCCCATAGCAGACCCCAATATCCCCTTTGTATACCGGGACATCATGGTTGGAACTAAGCTTACGATTATTGTTAGCTCGGATGTTAATGAAT
>CAZKOQ010000396.1:0-3166 GCA_964554425.1 uncultured Pirellulales bacterium
GCAGCTCCGCTAAGCCGAACCTGTCCGCATCGTTTATAAAAATCGTATTGGCATTTGGAATATCCAGCCCCGACTCCACAATCGTCGTGCACACAAGAACATCTATCTTACCGAGCACAAAATCAATCATTGTCTTCTCAAGCTCGTGTTTCGACATCTGCCCGTGTGCAATCGCAATCCTCGCATCGCTGACTAACTTTTGAATCTCCCAGGCCTTTTTCTCGATGGTCTTGACGCGGTTGTGCAAAAAGAACACCTGCCCCTGCCGATTCATTTCACGGATAATCGCCCTTCTAATAAGCTCATCGTTGTAAGCAGTTACCGATGTTACTATGCTCCGCCTGTCCAAAGGCGGCGTCGCCAGCGAGCTTATGTCACGCAAACCCAATAACGATATATGCAGCGTCCGCGGAATCGGCGTCGCAGTCATCGTCAGAATGTCCACGTTTATCCGCAATTTCTTTAGCCGCTCTTTGTGCTCAACTCCAAACCGCTGCTCCTCGTCTATTATCAAAAGTCCCAGGTCCTTAAAGCCAATATCCTTGCTCAATAGCCGATGCGTCCCGATAAGTATATCAACCTTGCCCTCTTTGGTCCGCTTGATTATGTCCCCCGCCTCTTTTGGCGTCTTGAATCGATTCAGAACCTCAACGCAAACAGGAAAATCTGCAAACCGCTCAGTGAACGTCCTGCCGTGCTGCACGCACAGCACCGTTGTCGGCGCAAGGATTGCCACCTGCTTTCCATTCTCCACCACCTTGAACGCCGCCCGCATCGCAAGCTCCGTCTTGCCGTAGCCCACGTCCCCGCACAATAATCTATCCATCGCCGCAGGCCGCTGCATATCCGTCTTGATTTCCTCCACCGCCGAAACCTGGTCAGGCGTCTCCTGATATGGAAATGACTCCTCAAATTCTATCTGCCATCCCGAATCTTCCCCGAACGCAATCCCGCCCGTCGCCAGCCGCTTTGCCTGAACCTCAAGCAGCTCTACCGCAAGGTCCTGCACAGATGCCGTAACCTTTTCTTTCTGTTTCTGCCACCTCTTTGAGCCGACCTTACTGAGCTTTGGCCTCTTCGGACTTGTCCCTATGTATTTTTGCACTAACCCGATATTGCGAACCGAAACCTGGATTTTCACGGCATCGGCATATCCAATCGTAAGATACTCGCCTGTTCCGCCCTTCTCCTGTATCGTCTCGGTCCCCAGGAACTTGCCTATCCCGTAAGAAGCATGAACAACATAATCCCCCTCCTGCAAATCCGAAAGCGTGTCCACCGCCGCCGTAACGTGCAATGGCCTAAGTCTTCTTCTGAGCGCATACTGCCCAAATAGCTCGTGATGACTTATCACGAGCGTGTTCAGCGAATCTATGACAAAACCCTGATTGATAAATCCCAATTGTAGCTTGAATTTGTCCGGAACTTCGCCGCTAATCTGCTTTACAATCTCATCAACACGTTTCAGCTCCGCCTGGCTCTCGCAGTAAAGCAGCACATCCCTTCCCTTCTTCGCCTCTTCCACCAGCTCCTCAAGCGCTTTTTTGCTCCCAGCCCACAGCGAAGTCGCCTTGTGCTGGAATTGCAGAACGCTTTTGACATCTACTTTAAGAAAATCACCCGGCTCACCGGCGGCAAACCTGCAAATATGAAGCCCGGTAAAATTACTCATTGCCTTATAAATATCAGCCCAGCTATAAAGCCCGCTTGTTTCCTCAATCCTGCTCAAATATACTCCGGCAACCTCCTCAATCACCGCCGGCTCTTCAAGAAGAATTATTGTTTCTGGAGGCAGAATGTTCAAAAATAGCTCCCTCTGCTCGCTTGTAGCTCCCTTCACAGCCGACACCACCCCAATCCTATTTATCTGGCCGGTAGAGCGCTGCGTATCTAAATTAATTTCGCGGATACTCTCGATACTATTCCCAAAAAACTCAACCCTGACCGCCCTTGCCCCGTTAGAAGCTCTTGCTGATAATGGAACAGAAACCTCAGATACTTTACTTCTAACGGGGTCTGCCTCCTGTGTTGAAATACCTGCTTGTCCGCCATCAAGTGTCTTCCCGATAATCAGCGGCGCATAAATATCGACAATCCCGCCGCGTCGTGCAAACTGGCCCGGCAAATCCACCCCGTCCACCCGCTCAAAGCCATTATCAATCAGCCACGCCGACGCATCTTCCGGCGATAGCTTGCCCCCAATCTCCAATTGAAGGCAAGTTTCCTCCAGAACCTTCGGCTTAGGTATCGGCTGACACAGCGCCTGTATCGACGCCGCGACAATGAATTTTGTGGCACGGGCTTCCAGCCCGTGAAGACACGGCCAAGCCTGTCCTGAGCGGCCTGTGGTGAGCAAAGTCGAACCAAGTCGAAGGGATGGCCGTGCCACCGACGAGAGACGAGCCACGAGTTTTAGCCGCTCTGCTCTAATCTCGTCGGTCGCATCCGCTATCTCCTCTTCGCCCTCCCACGCAGGGAAAGTTGCTATCCCCTTTCCTCCAAAGGTGTGTAAATCATCCGCAACCTTGTCGGCATCATCGATATGCGGGCTAATATACAGAATTGGCCGCCTGACCTTCTCCGCAACGCAGCACGCCAGCATCGGCGCAAACGACCCCCACGTCCCCTCGACTTTCACCACCCCCTCACCGCCCCTCGCTCTCTCAAGCCGGGAGATTATCTCCGAAACCGTCTTGTCACGCCCAAGGTCCATATAGGTTTCACAAACGGAGAGCCAAAACCTTGGTCGTTAATGTAAAAACGCTAAAACTGATTCCTTAACACTTTCGGTTATGGATATGCAACGCTTACACGTCTGCTTATCCGGCTCAAAATCCGGCAGAACACTCCCAAGTGGATATTTTGACGGCAAATATATTGAGTCCAATAGCTCGCTTTCTTCTTCCGACAACTTAACATCCACCCTATTTTTGGCAAGCATCCCCGCCAATTCGCTTATGCTGTGGGTCTTCTTAAACTTGATGGAAAACTCCACAAGAACCGCCTTCAGCATCTTTTCAACCGCCTGCTGGGCGTTTTGCAGACAGGGATTAAAAAGCCCGCTATTCAGAAGCACATGAGCGGATTGGAGATTTTCGCTGGCATATTCAAGCCACCTTTTCGTCTCATCTTTCATATATAACCTCCCCCCGTTCGATTTCATCCA
>CAZKOQ010000397.1:0-3142 GCA_964554425.1 uncultured Pirellulales bacterium
GATTGTGAGCCAGTGCTTCCACAACGTCCTGTCCACCTCGCCGGGGCTTCGCCAGGTTTGGCTTGTCATGTCAAGGACGTATGCGGTGTAGTCGCTGCGGGTAATGGTGCGGACGAGACTGTAGGTGTAGGCCGGGTCGGGAGAGGCGATGTAGTCGTCAAGGGCGGTGGCTTGGGTGGACCCAGGATTGAACAGACCGAAGCCAGCCAAGGCAAGAAGAATACATACCCCAAGATTGATTCGGGATGGACTTATGATTTTCATTCGAGATTTCCCATATACACTTCACAGAGACACTCCTGCTTGCCACAAGTCCAATAATACCAAAATTCCATCTCAATTTCAACAATCTTCCGGCAGGTTCAATATGCCATGCCGCAAAAAACGCCAAAAAAGCCGAGCACTTACGTTAAGAAGCCGCTTTTTCCTACTATTTTGGCAGACCGCTTTATATTCATTCTTATATTTAATCCGCACGTCGAATAGGGTTCAAAGCTCAATTTCTCAAAATATTTTTAGAATTTTCCTTGACAGTGGTTCGTGCTCGAACTAATATATTGTAAAGAGTATAAACCGATGGCAAAAGATGCTGCAAGATGGATACACGTGGAATTGTAGGACAAATCGCTAGAATACGTGAGCAAGCGAATCTTCTGATTGAGAGAGAACTGAGAGAGCGGTCAATCAAAGGAATTGTGCCTGCTCATGGTTCGGTGTTGAATTTTCTATTCCAACAATCAAAACCTGTCCCGATCAAGGTGGTTGTAGAAAAAGTCAGTCGGGTAAAGTCAACGGTTACGGTAATGATCAACACTCTCAAGCGTTATGGATATGTTCAAAAAATGCCCTGCGAAATAGATAACCGAGTAACCTATGTTGAGCTAACCCCAAAGGGACGAAAGCTTCGTAAAGACTTTTTTGATATCTCAAGAATCTTGGTTAAGAAACTGTATGGCGATATGAGTGACAAAGACAGGGAACGTTTGGTAAGGCAATTAGAGCAGATAGAGCAGAACCTGACGGCTTAATTCTTTTTATGGTTTAATAGTTCGACTACGAACTATACACTTTTGAAAGGAGAGACTAAAATGAAAAACACACTACTTGTTACAGGTGCAACAGGCAATTTGGGACGCGAGGTTGTCAAGGCGCTTTTGAGTGCCGGTTATTCAATCAAGGCGGGTTCGCGAGATGGACGAAAAATCAAGCCCGTAGAGAACCTTGAGGCGGTGAAGCTGGATTACACCGATGCCGGCACGTTCGGTGTTGCTTTGGGTGGGGTCACCAGCGTGTTCTTGGTCGCACCACCCATGGATCCGGAGGCACCAGCCAAACTCATCCCCTTCATCGAGAAGGCAAAAGAAACCGGAGCCAAACACATTGTATTCAATTCTGCATTAGGCGTGGACCAAAACGAGCAAGCCCCTCTACGCGTCGTTGAACATGCCGTGATGGATTCCGGTGTACCCTATACCATTCTGCGACCGAATTTCTTTATGGAGAATTTCTCCGCAGGATTTGTCGCCCCTATGATTAAAAACCAGAACGGGATCTTCTTGGCAGCAGGTGACGGCAAGACAAGTTTCATTTCAACAAAAGATATTGCCGATGTGGCTATGAAATCCTTTTCAGAAGCACATTACGGCAAGGAGTATAACCTGACCGGCCCCGAAGCCCTTGACCACACACAAGTGGCAAAAATCATAAGTGATGCGATTGACAGGACTGTAACCTATCACGCCTTGCCGCAAGAAGCGATGTTGCAGGGTGCAAGAGAGCAGGGTATGCCTGAAGGCGCCGTGCAATATATGGGCATCCTTTATGCGGTTGTTCGGGCCGGTTATATGGCTGTAATAACGAATGAGGTAGAACGCGTTACCGGCAGAAAACCTTTGAGGTTTTCTGATTTCGTCCTCAACAATAAAAAATGTTGGATCTAAGATGGTGATATCTTGAGGCGGTATTTAAAGTCAAAAATGATATTGACTCACCACCCAGAACTGGGTAGAGTGTAGCAGACAAGCCCGCAGCGGTATTATGCTGCCGTGTGTGCAAGCTCGGTGCGGGCTTGTCAACCGGAATAGAAAAGGAGGTTGTTATGAGAAATAAGAATCGAACAAGTGTTGTAATGATGGTCTGTGTGATTCTGGTAGTAGCGGGCTTGGTCTTCGCGCAGGATTGGCCGCAGTGGCGAGGGCCCAATCGGGATGGAAAGGTGAACGGTTTCACCGCACCCCAGCAATGGCCGAAGGAGCTGACGCAGAAGTGGAAAACAACCGTGGGTCTGGGCGATTCGACGCCAACCCTGGTGGGCGACAAGCTCTATGTCTTTGCTCGGCAAGGCGCTGAAGAAATCATCCTGTGCTTAGACGCAGGCAGCGGCAATGAAGTGTGGCGAAACAAATACGAGGCGCTGGCTGTGACCGGAGCGCCTGGCGCGCACCCGGGGCCCAGAAGCTCGCCTGCGGTGGCGGAGGGAAAGGTTGTTACACTTGGCGTTGGCGGGGTTCTTTCCTGCATAGATGCCGCCACCGGCAAAGAGGTGTGGCGCAAGGACGAGTTCCCCAAGGTCGTTCCGCAATTTTTCACGGGTATGTCGCCGATAATTGTCGATGGGATGTGCATTGCGCACGTTGGCGGCAAAGATAATGGGGCGGTCATCGCGTTCGACTTGGCCAGCGGCAACCAGAAGTGGAAATGGGCTGGCGACGGCCCGGCATACGCATCGCCCGTCCTGATGACGGTGGAAGGCACGAAACAAATTATTGTGCAGACAGAGAAGAACATCGTGGGCGTTGCTGTAGCCGATGGGAAGCTCTTGTGGCAAGTCTCCGCGCCACCCCAAGGAAGGTTCTATAACTGCGCCACGCCGATAGTCGATGGTCAAACTGTGTTCTATACCGGTCAAGGGCAGGGCACGAAGGCCGTGAAGGTAGAAAAGCAGGGTGACGGCTTTGTCGCAAAAGAGCTTTGGAGCAACGCAGAGCTTGGCACGGGATTCAACACGCCGGTATTAAAGGATGGATTGCTTTTCGGCCTGTCCAACCGCGGCAACCTGTATTGTCTTGATACCACCAAGAACGGCCAGACGGCCTGGACCGACACAAATAGTCACGGCAATTTCGGCGCCATTCTCGATGCC
>CAZKOQ010000398.1:0-3138 GCA_964554425.1 uncultured Pirellulales bacterium
TACCAAACAGAGCATTATTACTTATACCGCTGCCGAAAATTAGCTTGCCGCCGGCTACTTCTAACCCACCAATGTATATATAATCACCAAGAATATTTGCAGATGGTCGTGAAAATAGAACCCCCGTTACATTTCTGGCATTGGTGGGCAGGAAATTGCAGAACCAAAATTCTACGGTGTAGTTCTGTGCAAGATTTTTTAATGAAGCCTTTAGCCAGCCGCCGGCCAACTGTGGTGAGCGATTATCCCTGCTGTCGGTGGGAGCGTTGCTCGGTATAGGGCCTTCGAGGTAAAAGGCGACGCCGCCTTCGTATGTGCCGTTATTGCTGTTGCCTGACGCATCGGTAGCCGTAGGTCCGCTAAACTCGTTACATCGCCAATAGGCGACCGGGTTGGATGCAAGAACTGCTTTGGGATAATCTCCCAGTGGGTAATCATCGCCGCTAATTGTGCGTCTTGATTTGCCTGAGACCTCTTCGAGTAAGTCGAGAACGCACGCCGTAATTTTCGGCTCAGCTTCAACTTCCAGTCCTGCGGAGCGGGCACGCCAGGTTGTGTAACCTCCTAACTTATGCTGCGCCGGTGGCGGGAGGTAACCATAATAGCCGTTAGCTAACTCGATGTTGAAGGTCGGCTGCAATGGGCTTTGGGCTTTTATCTTCAATCCTGTAATCCCGAATACCTCGCACGGAATTGCAACTATCCCCAGTTCGCCGATTCTCAGCGCCTGAAGTTTAAGTTCACGCGCAGGCGGCGCCTCCTCAAGTAGCACCTGCTCTCGCGCATATACTTCAGGCAGAGACTGTGGTTTTCTGTCCTTAAACTTTTCAAATGTCTGTTTTGCCCAGGATAAGTCCTGCTCACTAATCGGGCGTATATTAAGCCCCAATTTTTTTTCTGCCATTGTGAGCTGAACATAATCATGATATTTGATTTTGTTATAGGCCTCATAAACGACCCGGGCCACCAATTCGGTATATTGTTTGATTGTCAGCGAAGTCGCTGGCTTGCCGTAATCCCTCCACTGCAAGTCTCCGCTTGTCCCCTGGGACATCATAGCCACAAAATTCTGGCCCGCTCCAATAAGCTCAGCAAACATTTTTGAAAAAAGCCCAAAGTAGTCGGCTGATATGGCTTGCGCGCCGAAATAGTGCATCGAATAATTCGCCAGAACCGCAATGGGCCGACCATCCAAGGATTGTACCGCCAGGAGGGATAAATCTGTGTCCACAGGTCCAGCGGGGCCTAAATAATCGGGATTCTGATGTCCCGGGTGCATCATCGCGCGGACACTCGCCCGACCGAAGGGGTCGGTCTGAATCCTGTCAGGTCGCAAAATCCATCGTCGGCAATAGGTGTGCTCGGCATCCTGCTCAACACTCCAGCCGACTTTCGCTGGTTTTAGATTTTGAGTGGCTAATTCGATTGCCTTGGCAATTTGACCGGGCAGAAATTTGCAATACTTTTCATCTGGTTCCGTTCCTAATGCACCGACTGCTGCCGGGCCTGAATGTGTGTGCGTGGCCGACATCATTATCCGTTCGGGTGGGATGCCGCTGGTTTTGTGCGCTATTTCTTTTGCCCGGTCGTAAATGTCCCGTGGGATAAGACAATTATCGACAACTACAATGGCTATCCGCACCGAGCCATCGTCAAGCACCAGACAGCGGGCATAGAGTCGGTCGTGGACCTCTGTCGCTGTGGCTTCAAAGAATCCTCCATTGACCTTCACAGGGAACTCGACAGGCGTAACATCAACAGCCGATGCACCGGCGCGGAAAACCTTTGTGCTTTGTTCGGCGGGATGTTGCTGCTTTTCTCCAAAAACCGTCAGAGGTGCCAAGGCGAGGATAAAACCAAGTGTGAATTTTGTCATATCCTTCTGCTCCAGTTTTGTTTTGTGCTGAGAGTCTGTATTATCTGACCGTGCTATTGGCCGCTTAGATATAATGTCGTTCTTGCCGGCATTATACTGCGAGTATGGCTTGAGCTAAATTGAATTTTGAAGTTTTCGCATCAGTTCTTACGGTGTAAATAGGGATTCAAAAAAACTGGCCCAGCTTTTGTTCTGGGCCAGTCTATGTTGAATGTTTTTTGTGGGATTAGGTCGTTTAGTTGCGACCTTCGGTCACGACCAATTGAACCGGCTTGGCCTCCGCCTTGATTTCGGGATTGTAATACTCATAAGTTGTGGATTTTGGTGTCTTGGCCTTGAGTGGATACTTGGCCAGCAGTTGATATTTGATTTCAATCGGTTTTCCATGTTCGACCTCTCGCAGATATATGATTATCTGCCTGCCTGTGGTTGAGTATTTTTCTATGACCTTATCTTCGACCAGCCGATTCAGCTTTTCGGGTATTAGCGTAAATCCGGGCGGCAGGCCGAGGTCAACAATAACCATTTTGGCCCGGCCACGACGGTTGTTGGTCACAGTAGCGGTAACGTTGATAATATCCTGTGCGGCTAATTGTGTGCGGTCATATTCTACCTTGATAGTCATTGGCTCTTCCGCAGCCGGCCTGATTTCCTTCACATAAGGCGTGTAGTATCGGCCAATTACCTGATATAAAAGCGCACCCTTACCTTCAAATTTGAGTGTAATCGTGTTGCTGCCCTTGCGGGTGCGGTCTTTTAAGTCAACGAGTTGGAGCACATCGCTATTAGTTTCATCGACTTTTAGCTTGGATATACTCTGGTCGTTAAATATCACGTCAATAGTGGCATTGGTCTTTGCTGTCGCCCCGCGCTCTGCCATTAACATTGCCCGCAGCGCCTGAATTGTCGCCTGGGTTGATTGCCAGGTTCCATAAGCATCTTTGTTTTTCACAAGGTATGTTATTGCCTTACCCACAGTTCCCAGCTCTCTCCCGCAGCGTATAAATGCCTGCACAGCCAGTGCGGTTACCTCAATATCACCCGCCGTACCGCTGCCGCACGTAGGCGTTTCAGATTGTGACTGCCAGTAGGCAATATCATCTTTTTCCACCCGCTTTTCAAATAGCTTTTGCAGAACATTGAGTGTTGCCTTGTCCTCAGCATCTACTGTAGCAAGGGCATTGGCAGTCAGGGCAATGGTGTAGGTGTCTTTCATTTCGCCTATATGGTTTTTCAGATATTCTACGCCTTTACCGATTTCC
>CAZKOQ010000399.1:0-3137 GCA_964554425.1 uncultured Pirellulales bacterium
GCTTTCAGGGCTTTGCCTACTTGTTCTTTTCGATATTTATACAATTGTTCGGCGCAAGTTTCGATGTATTTACAAAACTCTGTCCACTTTCTCCGAAAAAGCTCTATATTGCTTTGTATTTCAAAGAGTATTTCCGAATCCGGTTTGTTTTTCTCCGCTGTGTCCATTTTTCACCTGTCCTTTTTCGGGTCGGTCTGGGCAGCAGCAGGTTAGACAGGTGAGCCAAAACCTTACCACTGCTCAGACCATTTAACCGGTAGCTAACCGGTCGTCCCGATTTATCCGCCTATGGCGGATTTTTGCACCCGTATTTCTACTGGATTTGGGCTCAAATTTCAACATTTTTGCTCTTTTTCCTTGACTTGCAGACCTTCAAATCCTTAAGATAATAGAGGTTTTGGAAATTCCCAAGCAGTTATGAGAAACCGGTTTTTGTTCTGGTAGGAGTTCTTTTCATATAGGTCACAAAATAAAAACCTTTTTTGAGGAGAAAGAAAATGAAGAATCCAGAAATGACAATTTGCTTAATGATGGCAGTTCTGGTCATTGCAGCGGGTGAGGCGCTTGGCTTGATAGAGTTCAAGGATGGTGGAACACACGATATAGATTATGAAATCAGAGATGATGTACGGGTGGACTGGGAAACACCAGGGGTCCATACCAGGGTCAACTGGCTTAGTGGCGCAGTGACACTCGGCTTTCTGCGTGGGTATGAGGACAGCATTATAAACATCTCCGGCGGGTCCATAGTAGAAAGTTTGTGGGCCTACGACCGTAGCCAAGTAACTTTTTCCGACGGGTCGATAGAAGACAGATTGTTTGCCCGCGACAGCAGTCACGTAACCATGTCTGGTGGGTGGATAGGCCTGACATTCCAAGCCCATGAGAATAGCGAAGCCGTCATTTTGGGTGGCGAGGTCAAAGGGGGCCTCGCTGCCGTCAATCATAGCCAAGTGACTATCTCTGGCGGGGCCATACGTGAAGGTCTATCAGCCTATGACAGCAGCCAAGTGGGTATCATCGGCGGCTTGATAGACGGTGAACTGATTATTTGGGGCGGCAGCCGGGCAGCCATTTCGGGCGGGTCCATAGCTTCGCGTTTTTTAGTATTTGACAACGCTGTGATAACAATATATGGTTCTCATTTTGCTGTCGATGGCCAGACGGTTGCTTACGGTGAACTTACGAGTGTGTATGGAGGCCCTTGGTACAACGAACCCTCCAGACATCTAACCGGAACACTTGCAAGCGGAGAACTGCTTGATAATGATTTCTTTATCGGCAACGTTGCGAAAATCGTCCTTACGATATATTATAATACTCTAACAATAAACCTTGAACCAAACGATGTTGGCATTGATACCATCACGCCGAGTGTAGGTCCTCACGATTGTGCAGGAGGATGGGGGGTTAGCATAAAGGCAGAGCGATTTGTAAACTGCCCTGATGTCTATACATTCGACCATTGGGAAGGTGATGTGAATGACCCAAATTCATCTTCGACAACCGTATATATGGACGCAGATAAAAAGGTAACTGCCCTTTTTGTGGACGCACGTAAATGCGGTGACGAATGTCATCCGTATCCTCTGGGTGATATAGATAAAAACTGTATCGTAGATTTTAACGATTTCGGATTGTTCGCTTTGACTTGGCTGGAATGTACCAAACCTGAATGCGACTAAAATTCACCACGCTTTTACCACTCGGCTTAAGTGTTCCGATTATTTCGGGATTGATAAGAAAACATTAACAATTTTCAAGAAGGAGAAAGAAAATGAAAAAGTATGTAATAACTATGTTTATTTTGATTTGGCCGATTTCAGTATGGGCCCTCGATGAACGCGAAGGCTATTCCGCAGTTTTTGACATTAACCAACCACAGATGACTATTTTTACCGTGCCGGAAGGCAAGCGATTTGTCCTGTTACAGTTAAATGGTGAACCCACAGAAGCTCTGTTCATTGCATTAAAAGTGAACGACCGTATGATTGTTGACGCAAAAACCCTTTTCCATTCGGGTTATAATTATTCAGATTTAAGATACAATCACGATTTCCCAGACCGATGTGTTATAGTTAATGCCGGTGAAATCCTAACTGTTATTCATGGTTCTTATGAATGGGACCCGTACCCGATAAAATTTCAGATTGTTGGCTACTTTTACAACGTTGCTTGTGTATCTCCGCCAGTTGGCGATTTGAACGGCGACTGCAAAGTTGATTTTAATGATTTTGCTGTCTTAGCTTCTGAATGGCTCAAAGACGGGAACGAAAATTCTGTCTTATCCGGCTGTAGTATATTTTTTGCTCAACCAACCACGCTCTTGTTTCTCGTCTTTTGTGCGGCGACCTTAAGAAAAAGACGTAAAGAATTTTAGTTCGTTGTTTATAATTCGTAGTTGTCTTATTCCATACAATCCTTGTAATCAGCCAAACGTAGTGGCAGACAAGTCCATAATTATTACGACTTCGCCGCCGGCTGGTATCACCCAGCCGAGGGTCGGAGCCGAAAAGCTGACCGCAGATATGTGCGGTTATATCGAGGACAGATTCGGCTCTGACCCGAAAAGCGTTTTCAACGCCTGCGGCGAAATCTCTCTGTGTCTGCCTTGAGCTTGTCGAAGGGTCCTCTGCGACCTCTGTGGCAAAAAATAATCAGTGTCAATCTGTTTTAATCTGTGGTTAATAATCTGTTTCGGCCAGCCCCGGCAAGTTTATCCGCCTTTTACCCGCCTTCGGCGGGGTGGCGGACTCGTATCGAGTATCCAGTATCGAGTATCGAGAATCCAATATCGAGCATCGTTTTTCGTTTGACTTTTCTTCAAAAATATGTTAAAATACCCCCCAGTTTGCCTGCCCCTTAGGGGCAAGTAAGCAAACGCTCAACCGCCCCGTAGGGCACGGTCTTCAGGGTTAGCAAACCCAAGTCAAAAATAATCGTTCGTGAATAACTATCGACTAACGACTATCGACTAAGGACTAAATAATGGTCACAGAGGCTCAAATCCTCGCAAACCGTCGTAACGCCCAAAAATCGACTGGCCCACACATGCAAAAGGTTCTTGAGATTCGTTCTATCGCTATGTTCCTTTGTGCCTCAGTGCCTTTGTGGCTATGAGTCAATTATGCAAAACA
>CAZKOQ010000400.1:0-3125 GCA_964554425.1 uncultured Pirellulales bacterium
GGCAACGTGTATCGCTGCACTTACTATGATGACGGTGTTCACGCACGAACCTTTGCCGACCTTGACTACAAAGAGCCAATCGGCCAGACTCCCGACCCCGACAATTACCGTAACAACTATCCCAAGCAAAACAACGAGGCCGACGAGAACTGGTCAGACCTGTTTGCTCTCATAGACAAACTAAATAATCCTGCTATCCCGGACGCGAATTTTATTGCCGAGGTAAGCCGGGTGCTCAATTTAGAAATGTGGATACGCTATATCGCCACCGATGCTCTTGCGGGCAACCGAGAGGGCGGGTTCTACGAAGGAGAAGGCGATGACTACGCAATGTATTGCGGCATTGAAGACCCGCGGTTCTGGCTTATTCCGCACGACCTCGACACTTTGCTCGGTCAGGGTGACCACGATTACCAGCCTCAGCGAGACATCTTCGGATATGCAGGTGTTGAGGGATTAAAACGAATGTTTGGCCACCCGGATGCCCTGAGAGCATACTACAGGCAATATCGTGACCTCGTTGGGACGCTCTTTGCAACCGAGAATATCTATCCGCTGATAGATGAATTACTTGGCGATTGGGTTCCACAGTCGGAGATTAACGGCAATCAGGGTATTAAGAGCTTCATCACTGACCGTAACAAAAGCATACTGTATGGGGGCTATCCTAACCCGACAGACAAGCCGCAGATTCCGCAGGCATTTACCATTACCGGCCCAACGCCGGTTAATGGCTATCCTCAAACAACCATTAACACGGTCTCGCTGTCAGGAACAGCAAATGCCATTGATACCCGCTCCTTACGGGTCGCCGGCCGACTGGCGACCTGGTCGCAGAGAAACGGCACCTGGTCCATTAGCAGCGTAACTCTTAATCCCGGTATCAATCGTGTAATAGTTCAGACCTTTGATGGGCCCAACGGCACAGGCAACGAACTGGAACGTCACCATATTGACATCTGGTATGACGACAGCAGCATCGTAGAAATGTCCGGCACACTTGCTACGAATACAACACTATCCGCCGTTTCCGGTCCATACCGTGTAACTGGTGAGCTGATTGTGCCCGCCAGCATCACTCTTACTATTATGCCTGGCACGACCGTGTTCTTCCAACAGGGTGCACAGCTTACAATCAATGGCCGGCTGATGGCCGAAGGAAGCGAATTTGCACGGATGCGCCTCACCCGCTACCCCGGCTCCACAATAACCTGGAACGGTCTGCACTTCAATAGCACCGCCGATAACCGGCTTACTTATGCCGATATGGAGTATTCATCAGCCGGCGACGAGTCAATTTCTTGTAGTAATTCTAAAATGTTAATCGACAACGCAACCTGGGCTGTCACCAATAAGGCAATCATCAACGCCAGCTATTCTTCGCTGGTTGTAAAAAATAGCATTTTCCCCGACACGACGACGCAAACCATAGCAGGTTATTGCGCACTTACGTCTGACCCATATATACTTTTTGAGAAAAATACGTTTGGTGTTTGTAGCGGCAACAAGCAAGACGTGATAGACTTCACCACAAGCGGGCCGATTCCAATTGCTCAGTTTATCGACAACACCTTCCTCGGCGGAGGAGACGATGCACTCGACCTCGATGGCACAAACGCCTACGTCGCAGGCAACACTTTTATGAATTTCCACAGAAACTTTGACCCCATAGAGGGAGAATCTTATGGCGTAACCACCGGCTACGATGGCGTTCACAGTTCCAACCACGTCATTGTGCGAAACCTATTTATTAACTGCGACAATGCCGCTCTGGTCAAAGACCGCTCCTGGATTACCTTTACAAACAACACTATTGTCAACTGTAATGGCGCCGGAATTCGATTCCACGAGCCCTTGGAACCAGATGTTGACCCCGGCACAGGGGCATATCTGGCAGGCAATATCTTCTGGAACACTCCTACAGCCCTTGCAAACTTCTATGTGAACCACCCACAATGGGGCACAACCGATATCACCCTCGATTATTCGCTTGTTGCAGCCCAGTGGCATTATCTGGGCGTGGGTAATATTGATGCTGACCCAATATTTGTTGACCCCAACGGAAACTTCTATCTAAAGAGCGTCTCTCCGGCTATCGGGACCGGCCCCACCGGGCTTGATATGGGCGCTTATGTCCCAGCCGGTGCCTGTGTTTCTGGCGAGCCGCCTGCAATAACCCACCGCACCACTGCAACACTAACCGTCGGCGGGCCAGGCATCACACACTACAAATACTCCGTCAACAGCCCCGCCGGCCCCTGGAGCGCTGAACTCCCAATAAGCGCACCGATCGAGCTGACTGGCTTAACTACTGGCCAATCCTATACCATCTATGTCATCGGCAAGAACTCCGCCGGCGTATGGCAAAGCGAAAGCGCCCCTAATAGTTCTAAGACCTGGACGGTAAATACATCCTATTGGAAGCTCTCTATCAACGAGATTCTGGCTCGCAACGACTTCGCAGTTGAGCACGAGGGCACTTACCCTGATATGATAGAGCTTTACTACGATGGCCCTGCTGCGCTACCGCTCACCGGCTTTGGGCTGACCAATAATCCTCTTGAGCCAAAGAAGTTCACCTTCACCGCCGGCACCATCAACCCAGGCCAGTATATGGTCATTTACGCCGATGCCAACGCTGGGACATCGGGCATCCACACCGGCTTCACATTAGATGCAGATGGCGATGCCCTTTACCTGTCCAATCCCGCCGGTATTGAGCTTGACTCGGTCAGGTTTGGCCTGCAATTGCCTGATTTCTCCATTGGCCGAATCGGCTGGGCGGGCAACTGGCGTCTGAATGTCCCGACTATCGGCCAGGGCAATATCGCCCAGCCCTTAGGCAATCCTGATACGCTCAAGATTAACGAATGGCTTGCTAACGGGCTGGTATTATTCGAGGATGACTTCATCGAGATATATAACCCGCATCCTGCCCCTGTGGATTTGGGCGATATGTCCCTGACCGACAATCCTATTACGCAGCCGTTGAAGTGCCAGCTTGGCCCGTTGAGCTTTGTGGCAGGCAGCGGCTATGCGGTATTTATCGCGGATGACTCCAATAGCCCCTGCCATCTGGAATTTCGCCTGTCAGCCGATGGCGAAATGATAGGGCTGTTTAACTC